>JAADDG010000143.1 GCA_013154075.1 Campylobacterota bacterium
ATAGTAAACCCTCTTATCCAAAAACAAGCCGACAAACTTGACAACAATAGAGAATCCATAAACTCTCTTTTTACCATTCCTCTTATTTTCTCGGCCGCTCTTTTAAGCTTTGCCCACGGAGCTAACGACGTGGCTAACGCGGTAGGTCCTCTTGCCGGTATCAGCGACGCTATCATGAGCGGAAGTATCTCTAAAAAAGCCTCCATTCCGCTTTGGGTAATGATGGTGGGAGCTTTGGGAATCTCCATAGGATTGGCTTTGTACGGACCGAAACTTATTAAAAAAGTGGGAAGCGAAATCACCGAACTCGATCAAGCAAGAGCTTTTTGCGTAGCTTTGGCGGCGGCTATTACGGTAATCATCGCTTCTTGGCTCGGACTTCCCGTAAGCTCCACTCACATAGCGATAGGCGGAGTATTTGGAGTGGGTTTCTTAAGAGAGTATCTAATGAAGATAAACAAAAAAGAGGAAGAGCTTGTAGAAGATATCAAAAAAGTTCATCTCGATACTGAGATGGAAAAATTAAAAGAGTATGAAAGAGCCTTGGAGTCTTTAGGACCGCTTAAAAAAGCCGACCCTTTTGTGGTAAAAACTTTGATAGAGAAAATCAACCAAGAGAAAAACATCATCGCAAAAATAGTCGACGGAGAGGTTAAACTAACAAAAATAGAGAAAAAAGCCTTGAAAGCCGTCAAAAAATATGAGCTTGTAAAAAGAAGCGCTTTGAAAATGATCGTAGCGGCATGGATCATTACGGTTCCCGCAGCAGCGATACTTGCCGCAATGTTCTTCTTTATGATTAGAGGAATACTCCTTCCATAGGAGTTTCTTCTATCTTCTTCAAACTTACGAGTTTAAAAAATCGCTCAAAATCTTCTTGTGATCGAAAACCAGCCTATCGAAAGGAATATCTTCAAGCCTATAGATCTTCGCTTCCTTCGCATCGTCACACCCTTTAGGCTCTCCGTAAGCTTTACATACAAACACGCAAGAGACGGTATGAAATCTCGGATCCCTACTTGGATCGGAGTAGACATTTAGCATTCTTAAAATCTCCACATCCAAGGTAGTCTCTTCCTTCATCTCCCTTTTCAAAGCATCCTCCACTCTTTCGCCCACATCCACAAATCCGCCCGGAAGCGCCAAGCCCAAAGGAGGATTTTTCCTCTCTATCAAAACTATTCCCTTGAAATTCTCTTCTTGATCAAATATTTTGATTATCCCGTCAACTGCCAAAAACGGCGTCTTTATCATAATAAAACTCCTTTATTTTTCCCTTTCTCAATTCAAACACCCTTCTATCGCAAGCAAAAGAGGAGAGATTGACATACTCCATATCACCTATCTTAAAAGACTTATTTTGATGGTGATGTCCTTCTACCACCAAATCGGCTTTTTTGTATCTATGTACTCTTTTTGCAATAAACTCTTCAAAATTTTCTATTTTTCTACAAGGATTTTTAAGAGCCTGATTTTTCAAAATCCTCTTTGAGAGAAAATAGCCTCCGATTTTATCGATAAAATTCAAAAAATCAAGCAAATAAGGATTTCTAATTATTTTAGAATAGAGCATATAACTCCGCCCTTCAAATACATCTCCGTGAGAAATTGCTACAAGCTTATCTCTATATTCGAAAAAGACCGGCTGCTCTTTTATGGAATAGACTCTCATTCTTTTAAAGAGAGGTTTCAAAAGAAAATCGTGATTTCCCTCAAAATAGAAAATATCGAATCTCTTTGAGAGCTTTCTAAGAAGCATTATCTCTCTTAAAAAGAGTTTTTTGGTGTAGTCTATTTTAAAAGATAGAAGATCGAATATATCTCCTAACAAAAACAGCTGAGAGGGCGCAAGAGCCCCCTTTTCCAAAAAAAGCAAAAAGCGGTAAAAATCGTCTCTATTTTCATTAAGGTGGGCGTCCGCTACAAATAAAGCCCCCTCCTCTATTTTAGGGAACATAAGCTAAAAAAGGTATACCCGTATCTTCCGCAAAAGAGCACATTATATTCGCATTTACCACAGCTTGCGAAGAGGCGCCTCTTAGGAGATTGTCTATAGATGACGAAACAAAAAGCGCCTTTTTGTCCCTTTTGGCAAAAATATCGCAAAAGTTGGTCCCGGCAGTACTTTTGATATCCACCGGAAAATCTCTGACTCTAACAAACTTCTCATCTTTATAAAACTCCCTCAAACGAGCCTCTACATCTATCTCATCTCTCAAAACTCCGTAAACGCTTACAAGCATCCCTCTCGTTACCGGCAAAAGATGGGGAACGAAATTGATATGAAAATTCTTGCCGGATATCTTGAAAATCTTCTCTTCAATCTCGGGAGCGTGTCTATGGGATAGAGGATTGTAAGAGAAAATATTTTCGTTTATCGAAACAAAATGAGTCTTTTCGCTACACTTCTTCCCCGCTCCGCTAACTCCGCTCTTAGCATCTATAAAAATCGGATAACTACTATCCAAAACATCTAAGAAAGGAAGCAAAGCGAGCAAAGAGGCTGTCGGATAGCATCCTGGATTGGCCACCAAATCGGCTTTGGCTATCTCTTTTCTATAAAATTCCGGAAGCCCGTAAACCGCCTTTGGCAAATTCTCTTTATCTTCATGAGGACAATAAAACTTCTCATAAACCTCAAGTTCCAATCTATAATCCGCCGAGAGATCCACCATACGTGCCCCTTCGTTCAAAAGCTCTTTGGCAAATCCCATGGCGGTTTTATGAGGCAGAGCCAAAAAAACAAGCTCGCTTTTTTTCGCTATCTCTTTGGCATCAGCCTTTTTTACTTTGAGATTCAATATGCCTTTCAATGATGGGTGAATCGTATCTATACTATCTCCCTCTTCGCTTGCAGCCACTATTTTTAAATCGAAATATGGATGAGAAAGCAAAATTTTAATAAGCTCAAGCCCCGTATAACCGCTTGCTCCCACAACGGCTACGGGAATTTTACTTTTCACTCTCACTACCTTTATAATATATTTTAACTATCTCGAAAGTCTCCTCTTTTCCGGGAAGCTTTATGGTTACTTCGTCTCCCTCCTCTTTTCCCATCAAGGCTCTTGCCATCGGAGAATTGAAAGAGATAAGTCCGTGCTCGGGATTGCTCTCATAGGCTCCCACTATCGTATACTCTATCTCCTCTCCACTATCAAGCTCCTCCAAAACTACGGTAGATCCGAACATCACTCTATCGTGTTTCAGTTTCGATGGATCGACTATCTGTACCTTTGAAGCCAAGTCGTTAAGCTCGGCGATTCTCGCTTCGATAAAAGCTA
Source organism: Campylobacterota bacterium (assembly GCA_013154075.1). Classification (GTDB taxonomy): domain Bacteria; phylum Campylobacterota; class Campylobacteria; order Campylobacterales; family JAADDG01; genus JAADDG01. The sequence continues at coordinate 3,282 of JAADDG010000143.1, forward strand.
ACTTTTCTTTTGCCGCATGATATTCGGCATTCTCTTTAAGATCTCCGTGACTTCTTGCTATATCTATCTCTTTTACGGTTTCCGGTCTTTGAACCGTTATAAGATCGTTTAACTCTTGAGTCAATTTCTCATATCCGTAAGCGCTAATGGGCTCTTTTTGCATTATTTCTCCTAATTGTTATTAATTTTATTAAATTATATAACAATTCTCTTTATTTTATTATTATCTAATGCAAAAGTAGCGTTATATCTATCGAGCATCTCCTCTATTTCTCCCTCTCTAACAGGTTCGCTAAAGTAATATCCCTGCATCAAATAGCACTCTTGAGACTTCAAAAATTCAAGCTGCTCTTTAGTCTCCACTCCTTCGGCCACTATTTCAAGTCCGAGTTTTTTACCCATCATAATAATCGCGCTTACTATCTGCGTATCGTCGCTATCCACTTCCAAATCTTTGACAAAAGATTTATCTATTTTTAGAGTATGAATAGGAAGCCTCTTTAGATAGCTAAGAGAGGAATATCCCGTTCCAAAATCGTCTATCGCTATCGTAATTCCGAGTTTTCTTAGACTATTTAAAGTCTTTTCGACTTTATGAACGTTTTTCATCAAAACGTTCTCCACTATCTCTATCTCAAGTCTCGTAGGATCGATTTTCGTCTCTTCTATCACGCTTTTTACCGTATCTACGATCCCGTAGTGAGAGAGCTGATTGATAGAGAAATTGACCGCTATTTTGATATCTCTAAAACCTTTTATATGCCATTTTCGAGCTTGCACGCAAGCTTTTCTCAAAATCCACTCTCCAAGCTCCAAAATAAGCTTGCTATTTTCCGCAATTTCTATAAATTGTTCGGTAGGAATATTTCCAAGTTCTTTGTGCCTCCATCTAACAAGCGCTTCCACTCCAGCAATGGAGTGATTTTTTATATCCACTTTAGGCTGATACAAAAGATATAACTCATCATTTTTGATAGCATCTCTTAAACCGTTTGTAATCTCAAGCTTTCTATAATACTCTTGATTCATATCTTCGGTAAAATATTGGAAATTATTCTTTCCGCTCTCTTTTGCCTTATACATGGCCATATCGGCGTTTTTGATAAGCTCTTCCATATTTTTACCGTCATCCGGATAGATACTGATTCCTATACTAACTCCGACATAGACGGTTTTATCTTTGAGTTTCAAAGGCTGAGAAATTATATCTATCAATTTTTGAGCAACTATAGAGGTGTAACTATCATCCCTAATACCTTCCAAAATGATAGTAAATTCGTCTCCTCCGAGTCTTGAGACGGTATCTTGTTCTCTAAGGGCGCTTTTTAGTCTTTTGGATATCTCGATTAAGAGCATATCTCCGTAATCGTGACCCAAAGTATCGTTTACGGTTTTAAAATTATCAAGATCCAAAAACATCAAAGCTATCTTTTTGCCATATCTCTTCGAATAAGCGATTGCGTGTCTCAATCTATCTTGAAATAGAATTCTATTCGGCAAAGATGTAAGCGTATCGTAATGCGCCAAGAAATTTAGTTTACTTTCAAAATCTTTCTGTTTGGTAATATCGAGAGAAATTCCGCCTATCAATCTTTTGTTGTTTTGAATGATCGGGAATCTGTAAGTTTTAAAAATATAAGGCTTTTTGGTAGAATCCACATATTTTTCTTCAAATACTTTAGATTCCTGCTCGATTAAGACAAGCTTCTCTTTAAGCTCGATCTCTTTAGCCGCTTTTTTAGGTAAAACGGCCGCAAAAGTTTTGTTCAAAAGATCTTTGTATCCGAAAAATTTATACATATATTCGTTTACAAAAACAAACCTTCCGTTTTCGTCTTTGATAAAGACGCTTCCGGGAATATTATCCATAAAGAGTCTAAATAGAGCCTCACTCTCTTTTAATTTGATCTCCGTTTTCTTAAGTTCGGTAATATCGGTGGTAAAACCGGCCATTCTTCTGGCTTTTCCTTCACTATCGAAAAAGGCTTTCGCTTTGACCTCCACCCATTTTTCTTTGCCGTCGGGAGTTTTGACTCTGTGCTGAACTTTGAAATTCTCGCTCTCTCCGTTTAGATGTCTGTCAAGCTCGGCCAAAACCTTCTTTTTATCCTCTTCCACTACCAAGTTTAGCCAAGTGTAGATATTTTTGGCCACATCTTTATTCCCATATCCCATGATCTCTTTCCATCTATTGGAAAAGATCACTTCATCTTTCTCCAAATCCCAGTCCCAAAGACCGTCATTGGCTCCATCAAGCGCTATCTTGTATCTGTCTTTCCACTTTTCCAAAGCCTTTTTGGCCTTAACTTGCTCCGAGATATCGAAAATAATTCCCATCTTTCCGCATACTTGGCCGTTATCGTTAAAAAGATCCGAAATATGAACAACTACCTGTTTCTCTTTGGAATTGTCCGCTACAATACTTATTTCAAACTCTTTTTTAAAGGAGTTTTGAGCATATCTTATAAGTTCATTTAAGGATTTCCTCCTATTATCCCCCATAAAAACATCAAAAGCTTTATTGCTTCCTATATAGTTTCTCTTCTCGTCCTTAAAAAAGATCGGAAGCGGAACGAAATCTATCACCTTTTGAAAACTCTTTAGGTCTATAAACTCTTTAAACTCTTTCTTCTCTCTTCTACCAAAACTCATAGCTATCAAAAATATGACGTCAAAAACGGCGTTTATAACTTCAACCTCGGTAAGATGATTGAAATCTCCGTTATAGATTGCTCCTGCGACCATAAAAAGAGAGTTTAGAAAAATCGTCAGCGAAAAAACTATAGGTTTAAACCAAACAACCGTAAAAATAAGAGGAATTAGGAAAAAATATTCAAGCCCTCTATCTTTCGCAACCGGATAGAAATCTTGGTTATAGATCAAAAACGCCAAAGAGACGGTAAAAAAGAGAGATAAAACTATCTTTAGATCAAATCTTATTTTCTCCCGTCTGAAATAAAAATAGAAAGATATCACCAAAGTACTGCCTATCAAAATTCCCAGAAAATCGCTAAGAAATCTAAAATACCATTCGTTATCGAGAGCGAATTTGGAAGTATAAAGCAAATTTACGAAAATCTCTCCCACCTGCACCGCCGAAACGGTGAAAACGGCGGCAAGAACGAATTTCAAAGCCTTTTTGTATTTGCTGAAAAAATCGGGATACTGTTCGTTTTGCTTAAAAAACAAAGCTCCGAGCAAAAGAGCCACGGTATAAATCACACTCTCTCGAAGCGCCTCTTCCAAAGGTATAAAAAGAAACATCGCAGAAAAAGAGAGAAAGAAGGTGGCCACGGCCACCCTCAATCCGTAAATCAAAATAAGTCCGAAAGCTATTCCGTAAGAGATCTTTATTAGGGAAATATCCCCCATTCTAACTTGAAGAAACGACTCTCCCAAAGCCGCTAAAGTATAGAGAGTCAAAAAGACTCCGGCTATAAAAATATCCTTCTTTTCAATATGACGATTATGAGGCATCTACTCTCCTATCACCTACTAACTTGTAGGTAAAATCGTCATATTTTAGTATTTAGTTAATATAAATTAACTTAGTTTGCTAATCTTTCTCCGAATTTAAGTAACATAGGTTTTATTTGATATTTTGCGGCGTTTATCTCATCAATATCTTTCAGTCCGAAATTACCGTTATTATATACCACCACTCCGCTTATACCTTTAGAGAGATTTTCCAAACCGATAGTTACGAATTCATACGCCATCAATCTATCGAAAACCGTAGGGCTTCCCCCTCTTTGAACATGTCCCAAAACGGTAGCTCTTGATTCTATACCTATCTCTCTCTCAAGCCACTCTTTTAGATAGTGGGTGATACCGACTCCTTCGGCTACAATAGCGATCAAATATCTTCTACCCTCTTTGAACTCTTTTATAAGCCTTTTTTTTATGGAGGAGAGATTAAACTCTATCTCGGGCACCAAACAAATTTCGGCTCCCGAAGAGAGTGCCGAAACCAAAGCCAAATATCCGCACTCTCTTCCCATCGTCTCTATAATGGATCCTCTTCTAAAAGATGAAGAAGTATCTCTAATCTCGTCACAAGCGTGTCTTATGACATTAAGAGCCGTATCGGTTCCCAAAGTATATTCGTTCAAAGCTATATCATTATCTATGGTAGCCGGAATTCCGCTATAGAGTACGGGAAACTCTTTGGAAAAAACATCCAACGCTTTGAAACTTCCGTTACCGCCAAGCACCATCAAAGCCTCTATACCTTTATTTTTCAAATTTTCATAAGCCTTTTTTCTATATTCATATTCATAAAATCTTTTCGATCTGCTACTTCCTATGATAGTACCGCCTCTAAAGATTATTCCTGCGGCATCGGAATAGTCGGCTTTCTTAATATTACCATCAATCATACCTTCCAAACCATCATAAATAAGATAGGGTTTAAAGCCAAGCTCAAAACTATACTCAATAAATCTTTTGATGGCGGGATTCATACCCGAACTATCCCCTCCCGAACACATAATCGCAACTTTCATTCGCAAAATCTCCTAACTTCTTTATCTATTTCAAAAATATCTTTAATATCTCTCAAGATTATATCGGAGAATTTTTCGTAAGCTTTTAAAGTTATTTTAGAAATATCGGAAAAACTTATTCTATTTTCCAAAAATTTATTTACAGCCACTTCATTGGCCGCATTTACAACAACTCCCATAAACGGCCTTTTTAAAATATCGTCCTTTATAGACCAAATCGGATATCTATCCTCCTTTATCTCCTTAAACTCCAAAGAGCCGAGCTTTACCAAATCGAC
>JAADDG010000232.1 GCA_013154075.1 Campylobacterota bacterium
AAACTATATAGGCGTTACGGACGAGCCTAACGAAATGTATGCTAAAATTTTAAGCATTAGCGATGATCTTATGTGGAGATATTATGAGCTTTTAAGTTCCAAATCCCTAAAAGAGATAGCCGCTTTGAGAGAGGGAGTGGAGAGCGGAAAAGTTCATCCAAAGAGCGCTAAAGAGCTTTTAGCGACGGAGATAGTGGAGAGATATCACGATAAAGAGGCCGCTTTGAGGGCTAAGGAGGAGTTCGATAAGGTTCATAAACAAAGAGATCTTCCAAGCGATATCAAAGAGTTTGAACTAAAAGGCCCTATTTGGATCGCTAAAGCTTTGGTTGAGAGCGGTATAGAGCCTTCCACTTCTCAGGCAAGAAGAGATATCAAACAGGGAGCCGTTAGAGTAAATCAAGAGAAAATTAGCGACGAACAGCTTAAGTTGGAGAGTGGTGAGTATATTTTGCAGGTAGGTAAGAGAAAATTTGCCAAAGTAAAGGTTAAATAGATGAAATTAAAACCTCTAAAAATAGGTAAACATACGATAGAGTATCCCATTATTCAAGGCGGTATGGGTGTGGGTATAAGCTGGGATCAGCTTGCCGGTAATGTAAGTAAAGAGGGGGGTCTTGGAGTAATAAGCGCTGTGGGAACCGGTTATTATCAAAACAAGGCTTTTATCGAAAAGAGTATAAACGACAGACCGTATGAGACTATAAATTTCTATTCTAAAAGAGCTTTGGAAGAGATTTTCAAAAATGCAAGAAAAATTTGTTTAGATAAACCGCTTGGATGTAATGTTTTGTATGCCATAAACGATTACGGAAGAGTGGTGAGAGACGCTTGTGAGGCCGGAGCGGACATTATCATAACGGGAGCGGGACTTCCTACCAATATGCCCGAATTTACCAAAGATTTTCCCGATGTGGCTTTGGTGCCGATAGTATCTTCCGCTAAAGCTTTGAAAATAATATGCAAAAGATGGACTCAAAGATATAAAAGAGTACCCGATGCGGTTATTGTGGAAGGGCCTCTTAGCGGAGGGCATCAAGGCTTTACCTACGAGCAGTGCTTTATGGAGGAGTATCAGCTTGAGAACTTGATAGCTCCTATTAAAGAGGAGATTAAGAAGTGGGGAGATTTTCCTCTGATAGCGGCTGGAGGAATCTGGGATCATGACGATATAGTTAAAATGATTGAACTCGGAGCGGACGGCGTACAGATGGGTACGAGATTTATAGGCACTTATGAGTGTGATGCTCACGAGAATTTCAAAAAGGTTTTGATAAATGCCAAAAAAGAGGATATTTTGCTTTTGAAATCTCCGGTGGGCTATCCCGCAAGAGGGGTAAAAACCAAGCTTATAGAGCTTGTAGAAAAGAGAGAAGGTCCCGCGATCAAATGTATCAGTAATTGCGTAGCGCCGTGCCAAAGAGGTAAAGAGGCTAAAGAGGTGGGTTATTGTATAGCCGATAGACTTTCCGATGCGTATGAGGGTGATTTGGAGACGGGTTTGTATTTTACCGGCTCTAACGGTTATAGGATAGAGGGACTAATATCGGTTAAAGAATTAATGCATAAGTTGGTGAATGGGGAAAATAGTTAAATTTTTATCGATTTTTCTCATTTTCTTCACCCTTTTGTCGGCTGGAGATTTGAGAAAGGATATAGAGGCTAATTTAGCCAAGATTCCTTATTCTTCCAAAAAAGAGATAATAAAAGCCAATAATAATTTAAAAAATCTTTATATAAAGGCTATTATCTCGGAGGATGAGGAGCTTCAAAAAAAGGCTCTCGAAGGTATTATAAGAAGTTCTAAGATTTTACATTTTCCGTATAAAAGATATGAAAAGGCGTATGAAAAGCTGACCTCCAAAAGTAACTCCGATAATTTTCAAAATAAAGTTGTTACGAATAGTGACAACAGTAAAAAAAATTCTACTTCTTCTCAAAACAAAAAAACACCTTCAAGAATAAGAGATATCTCTTTTGAAAATAACTCTTTTTCGATTAGGTTGAATAGAGAAGCTTCAGAAGATGACTTGAGGGTTTTTGATTTAAATTCCAAAAAAAGATATATAAAGGTTGTGGATATTAAAACGAATCTACCCTTCATCCCTCCAAAAATAAAGCTTTTAAAGGTTGATAGAGTAAAGATAGCTCAAAATAAAAAGGGTCTCGTTAGAGTCGTTTTGGAGAGTAAAAAGCCGATAGATTTCAGTTACGAGATAGCTGGAGATAAAATAATTTTTAAAACAGGCTCAATAAGCTCAAAAAATTTAAAAACAAAAAAAATAGCTTCCAGATCGTCGAAACCTAAGAAAGATAAAAAGAAGATAGTTTCAAATAAAGCTTTCGAGCACTCTTTTAAAAGCGAGAGTGTGTTTAAAAGTCTAAAAGCCTTCAACTCAAAAAAGGTGATAGTGATAGATCCAGGACACGGAGGAAAAGATTCCGGGGCTGTCGGGTATCAAAAAAGACAAGAGAAAAAGGCCGTTTTGGAGATAGCGAAAAAATTGGCAAAAGAGCTTAAAAGAAGGGGTTTTAAAGTTTATTTGACACGAGATAGAGACGTTTTTATAAATTTAAGAAACAGAACGAAAATAGCCAATAGAAAGATGGCGGATATTTTTATATCCATTCACGCTAATGCGGCTCCTAATAAGAAAAGCTATCTTTCGATGAAGGGGGTTGAGACCTATTTTCTATCTCCCGCAAGAAGCGAGAGAGCTAAAAATGCAGCTGCTTTGGAAAATCAGAGCGATATGGTGAATATGGATTTTTTTTCGAAAGAGATATTTCTAAATTTTTATAATAGAGAGAGGATCATAGCTTCCAATAAACTCGCTATAGACGTTCAAGCGGGAATTTTAAAAAGCTTGAGAAAAAGATACAAAGTCCTTGACGGAGGTGTGAGAGAGGGGCCTTTTTGGGTATTGGTGGGAGCTCAAATGCCTGCTATTTTGATAGAGGTGGGTTATATCACCAATCCTACGGATGCAAAAAGGCTTTTTAATCCTTTTTTTCAGAAAGCTCTTGCCAAGGGTATTGCGGACGGAATAGAGAGCTACTTTATTAAAAATAGATAATTCTAATTAATAATTATTATAATCTTTCCTATGAAAATTATTTTATTGTTTATACTACTTAATAAAAATAATCTTTTTATAATAAAATATTATATATAATCCTTATTTTATATTTTATTAATAAAGTTAGTGTATAATTTAATAAAGTGCGCCTTAAGATTTGCCGATTTAATCAAAAAGGATTAAAAAATGAAGGGAATATTAAAAGATATTTTTATTTATATAGTATTATTTACTTTGGCATTGAACGGAAAAATTTTAGCTAACAGTTTCACTATTTATAGTGATGCGGAAGACGGAACTACTGGCGGATGGAGCGTTGAAGATGACGATCCGGCGGGAGCTTACATATCCAATGTTTATGATAGTGAAAAAGGAAGTCGTGTTATAGCCTTGAGAGGAAACGGCTTTGAGAACTCCTACGGACTTAAAAGAAAGGACGGAAACTATTGGTACAATACCGATCAATTCATATTTCAATGGAGTATGAAGACAAACTCCTATGTTAGAGTTTTCGTTTATGTTCTAACTTATGAGGGGTATAAATATCTCTATTACGACTCTACGAAAATAGACACACTTCAAACTACCGATTACTTGCATCACCAAATATCGGAAAATTCGTATGACGGCAAATGGCACACTTTTACGAGAAATTTAAGACAGGATTTAAGAGATTACGAGCCCGATAACGATATTTTATCCGTAGAGTGGATGGTGGTTAGAGGTGATGCTTACATAGATGACGTTATGCTAATGAGCGATGAGCAGTATAGAGTCCCAAGAACCCCTTCATCTCTAAGCTATTCTATAGTAAGAGGAAAACTCGTAAAACTTCATTGGAAAGATAGCGCTACGCAAGAGAGCTATTATCTTGTCTATAGAGACGGTAAAGAGATAGCCAAACTACCTCCTAATTCAACCTCTTATTTGGATAGAGACGTAGATTACGATACGGAATATCTCTATGAAGTCTATGCCGTAAACGATAGGGGTAGATCGAAAGGAGTCTTTATAAAGGTAAGAACTCCTAAAGATTTGATTCCTAAAGCTCCGAGCGATCTACAAGTGAGCGTAAATTATAGGACCGCTATTTTAAGATGGAAGGACAATTCCGATAACGAAACATTTTTCGAGATATATAGAAACGGGGAGTATGTAGCGGATATTCCGGCAAATAGTACGGAATATAGAGACGAATGGCTGGATTTGGAAAAGACTTATAAATATGAGGTATATGCCGTAAATAACGACGGAAGATCTTCGGCGGCCGTTGCCGTTGTAAAAACCGGCAAAGAGATATATAAACCTACCGGTCCTTCGAATTTAAGTGCCGTTGTTCAGGGAGATTCGATAAAGCTTACGTGGAAAGACAACTCCAATATAGAGACTATGTATAAAATAATTAGAAACGGTGAGCTTTTGGCCTCCTTGCCTGCAAACGTAACTCAGTTTGAAGATATTTCGATTCGTCCCAATACCGTTTATACTTACGAAGTTGTAGCTTCAAACAGCTTAGGTGATTCCAAAGCCGCAAGAGTTACCATCAGAAGCTCTTATAGCGGCGTTAGAGAGGAGCAGATCAACGAAAACGTTTATGAAGATGCGGAGGACGGGACCACCAATAAGTGGATCATGTACGATACTTCCGGAGGCGGCGGAGTATATAACGTATATGATTTCGGAAGAAAAAACAGAGTGATTAAGCTTGAGGGAGAAGGATATAAAAGCGGTTTTTGGCTTAGAAAAAGCAACGGCTCTTTATGGCAAGATACACAGTATCATAAAATATCATGGAAATCTAAATTCGATTCTACTTTTATAATCTATGTTTATGTAAAAACCACTAAGGGAGAGGTCTATCTCCAATATATTCCTGTAGATAGAGACGTAGTGATAGGCGGAAAATACAATTTCGCTTTGGGAAGTTTTGCAAAAGACGGCAGATGGCACACTTTTAAAAGAGATATAGAAGAGGATTTGAGAAAACTTCCCGATTTTGACGGTGAACTTATCTCCATAGAGGGATTTTTAGTAAGAGGTCACGGATATATAGACGACGTTAAAACTTTCAAATAAAGAGGAGAGATTAACTCTCCTCCCCATCTTTCATTATTTGATCCAATTGAGCTAATTCGTCTTGATATTTAAACAGCTCTTCTCTAACTTGTGCTATATGTTCGGCTTTCGCGTTTGAGGGAAACCATGTGGCTTTAAAATAATCTTTTGAGGTTTTGCTTACGGCTTCTTGTAAAAAGGCCGAATACTCCAAGATATTGTCGCAAATAGCCACCTCTTTGGTCTCTTTATTCATCACTCTTATTCTCCACGTATCGTCATCCACCGATTCTATTGCGGCTATTACCTCAAGGGTGTTTTCTTTATTGCTTTCGTTTTCGTTTTGAATATTATCTTTATCCATATTTATCTCCTTGTTTGTTTTTTCGTACTCATTTTACCAATATTTTCTCTATTATAGAAATAATCCAAAATAAAGAAGATTTTTCATGAAGAAATTGTAAAAAATCTTCTTGAGTGAATGAGACGTCCTTATTGTGAATATCGTCTATGATTTTATCTATCGTATCGAAAATAGCTCTTTTTGATTTTCCTATCTCAAGATATTTTATGTTCTTGGCGTTTTGGATGGAAGCGAGCGCCATTTTGCCTTTTTTGCCGGTATTGATGTTGCATCTGCTGTCTCTTATTATGTAAAACTCTTTATTTTTTTCATAAAGAGCGAGTTCGATTGTGTTTTTGGCTCTGGCTGTTAGGGATTGTCCGCTTTCGTATAGAAATATTACGGCCGTTTCGTTTAAAACCGTGTTTATTGGAAGTTTTCTTCTTCCATATTGTAAAAAACTCTCTTTTATTTTTAGATTCTTTTTAATTTTATAAAGATTTACCATTTTTCTAAATTTACCGAGATCGTCTTCTGCTGAGAAGATCGATTTTTCGTAATTTGTCAAAAAGAGCGTTTCTATCTTTTTGAAATATTTATCTATATCTTTTGTAAGCTCTCTTTTTGGGGACTCTATTTTTAGGTGAGATAGAATTAATTTTAAACTATTTTTTATTTCCAAAATATCTTTGTATAGTTCTCTCTCTTCATCGTTGGTTTCATAATCAAAAAAGTCTATATTGAAAACCTTTTTTTCATAAACTTTATAGGCTCTGTTTATAGCCTCTCTGATCGAAGAGCTCTTTAGAATGAAATTTATCTCCTCTTGGTCGAAAAAATCCTCTTTTATTTGAGCCTCTTTCAATCTTAGATTAAGTATTTGCAAAATCTCTTCGTTTGAGGGTCTTTTTAGATAAATTTGTGTCTGCCCCAATCGATCTATGACGGATCTATCGTATCTATTTTCGAGATTTTCCCATCTATCGGGAAAAAAGTTGCAAATTATTAGAGAATTTTTCAAATGAGTGAAAATTTCTTTTAGAGACTGCATAAAGGCGATTGTCAGCTCTTCGTTATATTTCAATCCCTCAAGCTGATCGAAAGCGAGAATCAAAGGTTCGTCTTGAAGAGATAGTTTTCCAAGCGTTATGATAGCTTCGAGTCCGAACTCCTCTTTTGACATATTTTGAAAGCTCTCAAGCTCCACCTCTTTTAATCTCTCTTCATCTATCTCCATCGCGCTTAGCCATCTTTTTATGATCTCTTTTTTGTTCGGATCGCTATATGAAGAGTATCTGATCAGCCCTCTTAAGAATATGGGAGAGAAACCGCCTATTTCAAATCGCTCTTCCCAATATTCAAGAGCTATTTTTTCAATGTATTTCCAATATGCTCTTTTAGTTTTTGTTCCCTCTTTGCCGAGTTTTTCAAACAGATTCAAAGGATTTTGATCCAAAATCTCTTTTAGTTTCTCTTTCGTGCTGTTTGATTTGTATTGCATCTTTTTTATGATGATTTTGGATAGAGTTCTGGCAAGGAGATATTCAAGTTGAGTATATTTTGTATCCGGAATTTTTTCGAAAAGAGATTCAAGTATTCTTTGATAGATGTGATATTTGACGGTTTGGGGATCGTTCGGCTGTCTTATAAATAAAAGTCGGTTGTTTTTTAGTATCTCTTTTGAGAGTCTCATAATGATGTGGGTTTTGCCGTTTCCGGCTTTTGCCAAAATGACCGCTCCTCTGCTTTGGGAGTTTGGATCTTTTTTTATATCCAATAAAATATTTTTTAGTTTTTCATACTCTTTTTTATAGATATTCATATCGTCCGGAAAGAGCTGAAAAGGATTGTCCACTCTGCTTGAAGAGAAGGGATTTGGTTTCTCTTTTAGTTTCTCTATCATGATTTTTTCCAATATCTTTTTGTAAAGCTCGTAAGTGATCAAAACATCGTATTTTGCTTTGTGAGTAAAATCGGCATTTACCGTTTTGCCTTCAACTTTCAGGGATAGATTTTGAGCCAAATCTATAAGAGAGTAGCTTTTTTGAAAAGGAAGATGTTTTTTTGATAGCTTGTAGGTGCATTGGAAAGTTAGTTTTGAAAAATCTTGTTCTTTATTGAATTCTTTGAAGAGATTTTTAATAACTTTCTTTTCGTGGGAGGCGTTGTGACAGACTATTTTTTTGTGCGAGTTTTTTAATAAAAGGTTTAAAAAACTCTTTTTGGATTCGTTTTGAAGACGGTAATTGATATTATAGATTATTTCTCCCTCTTCATTGCAAACCGCCACTTCGTAGAGATTCGGAGATCCTTCGGTATCGATTACTAAGAACCCTTCTTCATTTTTGGCCATTTTGTTATAAAGTTTTTAGTTTTCTATATTCCGGGCAGTTTTGATGAAGTGTCTCCTCCGATCCTTTGCAAATGATCTCTCCTTGTTTTAAGAAGAAGATCTTATCGCATGTTTTTATAGTAGAGAATCGGTGAGCTATAATGAAAGTTATTCTATCTTTTCTAAAGTTTTCCAAAGCTTTTGTGATATTTTGCTCGCTCTCTCTATCCA
>JAADDG010000233.1 GCA_013154075.1 Campylobacterota bacterium
GAACACAAAGCATATTTTTGCGAGTCGCTAACCACTCTATACCCTTTTACATAGAGAACATACTCTCCCTTTTTCGCATTTTTGATAACTATCTGCTCACTGTTATCGACTCTGTTAAAACCGTTTGCGGTAGCCTCTTTGGTGGGATTGTCTTTATCCAAAGAAAAGGGATAATAGATCTTTTGATCCCTCTCTATCCAAATATCAAGATCATTTACCAACGTACTCTCTTTATTATTCACATCTCCCGCGGGATCTATCCAATTGATCGTAACCTTTATATCACCCCCTCCATCAAAATTTATATAATATTTTTTCACCTCTTTATCTTTTATCTCTCCCTCTTTGATCAAAGGCTTCTCACTCTTTAGCGTATCAAGCACCCTAACGGCCTTCAAAGGCTCCATATTTCCGAAACCAAACTCATAATCCGGTCCCTCTCTGCCCGCATCGGTTGCGGTATTTAGCAAAAGAGCTTTCAAAATATCGTGTCTTATCTCGTTTTTGCCGGTAATTTTTCTATATTCTTGCAAAATCAAAGCGGTGCTTCCCATCGCTCTTGCGGTTGCGGAAGAGGTACCGCCTCCATCTTTGTAAGCCGTATCGCTTTCGATGGATGTGGATAGAAGTCTTCCGTTTCCAGGAGCTGCGGCACAGAGATCGGGTTTGATTCTACCGTCAAAAACGGGACCGGTATTGCTATAATATTTGATCTCTTTTCCTCCGTTTATGGAGAGTCCGAAAGTAAATACGTTTTTTGCGTTCGTAGGACCTCTCATCATACCCCAATTAGGATATTCGGGATTTCCCCTGTCATTTCCTCCCGCCATAAATACGTTTAGAGTGGGATTTTTGTAAACCGCTTTGTCTATATCGCTTGCTTCCATATCGTAAACTCCCGAATATGCGGGATCTTTATAGAGATAGGCATGATGAGAGAGAGTGATCTTTTCATCAAAATATGCCTTTAAAATAGCTCTTGTGTAACTGATCTCGGGAGCTAAGTAGTTATATATCAAAGCTTTGGGAGCTCCTCCGTGAGCATCGGGATTCACTCCCTTTGCCCCAATAGTTCCTCCTATGTGAGTGGCGTGAAAACTTAGAGTTTGATCCTCTCCCTTAAAAACAATTCTACTTTTACCATCCTCTTGAAACTCTTGATGAGTAGGTCTAACAAGCCCCCAATCCACCAAAGCTATCTTTACTCCCTCTCCATCCAACGCATAATCGCTCCAAAGCTTATCTACTCCCATAAGCTCATAAGCGGCCAAATTGGTAGTCGGAGGGAGGTCTATTTCTCTTTTTAGTTTCGGCTCGCCAATTAAAGATATCGAAGGAGAAGCCTCCTCTATATGCCAAATATAAGGAATTTGCAAAAGATCCTTTATACTCTCATACGGCAAAGAGACTCTCGCAAAATCTCCATAAAAACCTAATATCTTTAAATCATCTATATCTTTAAAAATATCTCTAATCTCATCTTCGCTAAGCTCTTTGAAAAAGAGCACCTTTAAAACAAAATCTCCATCCTCATCTATGGAGTTTGGATCGATCTCTTTTCGTAAAATATTTTGAGAAATTCTATAAAGAGGGGACATCTTCGAAAAACCGACACTATTTTTAAAATCAATCCTGTTAAAAACACTCTCTTTTGCCAAAAAATAGTAGCTAAGATCGCCTGCATACTTTATAGCTTCAACACCTCTTTTAAAATACTCCTCTCTATCTTTCGAATCTATAGGCTTTGAGAATTTAACGATCAAAACGATCTCTTTAAAAGAGTTATTAAGTTTTATATCTTTTGAAAAAATAACTTCGTTTCCATTCAAACTCAACGCATTTAGCGACGAATGGAAGAAAAGCAGCATAAAAATAAAATAATTTATTATTTTCAGCATTCTTTATCCTTTTATATTTTATTTCAGTTAATTATATTATATAAAGATTGCTTAAAGTAATGTAAAATGTATATTATTTTTTACTTAAAGAAACAAAAAATTCAATAGTTTATCAAAGAAGATTAAGAAGTTTACTTTGAAAAGTAAATTTAAAGGAGAGAGAGTTTATCTCTCCAAAAAGAAGGTATCGAGCAAAATAACTTCCACTCTATCCCCTTTTTTTTTATCTCCCTCGTTTTGTGGAATTCTCATAAGAGCGGTATCGTTTAGCATATTTGTCAAAATAGCGCTGCTTCCGCTCTTTTTGCCGCTTAAATCTACGAAAAACTCTCCATCTTCATAAGAGATATTAACGGCCGTAAACTCCTCTTTTTTGGATCTCTTTTTATAATCCTCTCTCAAAATAGCATAAACTTTCGGCAAAGAGGGAGAGAGTCCCTGCATCTTCTTAATTATGGGAACCACATAAAGCAAAAACGTAACGGCTGATGAGTAGGGGAAACCGGGAAGTGCTACTATAAACTTCTCTTCAGCTTTCACTATCTTTATATGCTGACCCGGCTTTATCACAACTCCCTCTACCAGATACTCAACTTCCATAGATTTTAAAATATCTTTTACAAAATCGAAATCTCCTACGCTAACTCCGCCGGTAGTTACCACAATATCGCTTCTTTTCAAAGCCTCCGTAATAGATCTTTTTATAAGATCCCTATTATCCCCCAGACATCCGACTCTAATCACATCGGCTCCCCAAAGCTTAGCGATTGCCTCCAAAGTGTAGTGGTTACTGCTATATATTTGAGATTCGTTTCTCCTCTCCTCTCCAAGATCCAAAATCTCGCTTCCGGTAGCGATAATAGAAACAACAGGCCTTTTATAAACCTCTACAAGCACTCTATTTAAACTTGCCAAAACTCCTATTTGGGCAAAAGAGATTCTCTCTCCCTTTTTTATTAAAATCTCCCCCTTTTTATAGTTCTCTCCAACAGGCCTTACCGAAAAGCCTCTAGCTACTCTCTCCTTTATAACGATATAATCCCCCTCAACCTCCACATTTTCTATCGGTATCAGGGTATCGCTTCCCTCACTCATCAAAGATCCGGTAAAAGTCTTTATACACTCCCCTTTGTTTATTCTGTTTTTAGCCTCGCTTCCGGCCGGCAGAGAGTCTATAATTTTAATCCTTCCCAAATCCTGATCTTCGTACCTTATGGCATAGCCGTCCATCGCGGCGGTTTCGTATTTTGGAGAATTTTCCAACGCAACTATATCTTCGGCCAACACTCTTCCCAAAGCCTCAGGAGTAAAAACTTTCTCTCTAACTCCTATCTCCCCCACCGCATCAAAAACTCTTTTTATAGACTCTTCAAAAGATATAAATCCCATAAATCAACCTCTGCTACTTAAAATTCCGCTATTTGGAAGCTTCAAACTTCTATCTTTGGCATAAACTCTCTTCCCGCCCACCAGATCATACTTCCAAATCGGAGCGTTCGCTTTGAAATCTTCTACAAACTCGTCTATCAAAGAGAGAGCGACTCTTCTTTTCGGAGACAAAACGGCTGAAATATATGAGCTTTGATGCACCAATACATCTCCTATAGAGTGAGCCATCAAAACCAAAGCCCCCCTCTTTTTGGCTCTCTCTTGCCAAGAGGAAAACCAGTTTTTCAAAAGAGGCTCGTATATATCAAAACTAAGCCCATCAATTTGGTTTTCTTCTCTAACGATTCCTACGAAATTTATAAAAGCTCCGAAATTCTTATCCTTATACTCTCTGTACCATCTGCTTAAAATCTCTTCCACATTTAAAGATCCGTTATACAACTCAAGCATCTTAGCCTCCGCAAACCGGCGGTAGAATGGATATCTTATCCTCTTTTTCTATCCTTTTATCAAGATCGCTTACCAAAGTATCGTTCACAGCCACGGCGCTTATCTCAAGCCACTCTTGCAATTTTTCGTCATCTTTAAAAATATCTTTGAGTTCTTTTAAATTTTTAATATCTACCTCCATAGGCTCTCTCTCTATGGGACCTAAAAATTCCACTCTCGCCATCTTAATCCTTTTTTGTTTTTTGCGTCTATTATAATCTAAAAATGTTATAATCGACTGAAAATTTTTCGGACTATAAAATGGGATTTGGAAAAATAGATTATATAAACCTTCTTCCTTTCTACACGTTTTTAAAAAAGAGGGGAATATCTCACAGATACAAACAGATCCTAAACTACAAAAAAGACTATCCCTCAGCCATCAACAAAAAATTCAAAAAAAGAAGAGTGGAAGCGGCTTTTATCTCCAGTATAGAGAGCCGAAAATTTAAATGTCTAAAGATAGGAATAGTGGCCAAAGGGGAGGTTAGAAGCGTTATTGTAAAAAAGGGAGAGTACAAAGAGGATCTCCACTCCGCCACATCAAACGCCTTAGCAAAAATCCTAAATATAAAAGGCGAAGTTTTGATAGGGGATAAAGCTTTGAAACTCTATCTTAAAGATCCAAGCTCCTATGAAGATCTATCCAAACTTTGGTTTGAAAAAACATCTCTTCCGTTTGTCTTCGCAAGATTATGCTATCACAAAAAGGAGAGATTTTATAAAAACATCTCAAGAGCCTTTTTGAAAGAGAGAGTAAAGATCCCTCAATATATCCTAAAAAGATACTCCAAACAAAGAAAGATCTCGCAAAAGGAGATTTTGGATTATCTAAATCTAATAGAGTACAAAATCGACAGAAAATGCGAAAAATCCCTAAAAATATTTCTAAAAAAGGCTAAAAAGAGCTAATTTTCTCTAAAAGTCTATCTAAAAAGACCTCTTGATAAGATACTATCACCTCTTTTGCCTCCTTTAGTTTAAACCATTTAGCCCTATCCACTTCGGGAAAACTTCTAATCTCCCCCGATCCCAAAGGCCACTCCATCTCAAAAGTATTCGATTTTATATCGGTATCGATATCGCTCTCAACAGCCCAGACATAAAGAATTTTGTTTGAGCTTTTCGCACTTCCAAGATATATAAACTCTCCATCTATCTTTTTTGAAGTCTCCTCGAAAAACTCCCTCTTTGCAGTCTTTAAAAGATCTTCCCCCTCTCTAACCTCTCCCTTTACGATACTCCAGGATCTCTTTTTTCTTCTCCAAAAAGGACCTCCCATATGGGCTAAAAAAACCTCGATTTCATCTTTTTTTCTAAAGGG
The DNA here is from genome assembly GCA_013154075.1 of Campylobacterota bacterium. GTDB lineage: Bacteria > Campylobacterota > Campylobacteria > Campylobacterales > JAADDG01 > JAADDG01. The sequence goes on from JAADDG010000233.1 coordinate 5,101, forward strand.
TAAAATTCCGGCACTCTTTTTCAAAACTATCTCTCTATCTTTCTATAAAGATATCTAACGAATAAAACGGCCAAAGATAAAACAAAAAGCTTATAATCAAGCTCGGAAGCAAAATGGGTCTTTTGAAAAAGCTCGTTTTTTAAAATACTCTCTCCCATCTGCTGAAACTCAATAATTTGAGGAGTGTAATAAAGAGTGAACATAAGCCCCATCCATACAACGGCAAAAGCACTAAAAAAGGTGATTTTATCTCTACAGAAAACAAAAAAGTGATAAGCCTCCACCAACAAAACCGCAATACTCGTAAAAGTTATCAGATAGTTGCTTCTAACAAATATCTCCGTCATTATAACGCCCTCTTGATAGTGGTTTAAAACTCCTCCTCCCAAAAGATCATCCGCATGAAAAATAACGGGAGCTGCGAAAACTCCCACACAAACCGCCACTCCCAACGTAACTCCCAACAAAGTTAGATAAATTATCCAAAGATGTTTTGGAATACAGGTATCTTTCCCTAATCCGTTCATTTACAATTCCTTTTATTGGAAAAATTTTTTCCTATTTTTTTATAATACATCAAATGCTATAATTAAAAGCTTAAAAAGGAGTAAAAGAAATGATAAAAAGGATCTCAAAAAAAGAGAATATATTCAAAGACAACATAGCCTTCGTAGAAAGCTGGGACTTTTCACAAGCAAACCTAAACGAAGAAAACAGAATTTTGGCAATAACCCAAGTAGCCTCGATCTGCTATCAATCCCCAAAAGCGCTTGGAAGCGAAAATCTATACAACCGATTAATGAGCGAATCGATGGGACTTCCATCAAGCTCTTTCGAGTTTGTTCCAATCTTATTGGATTTTTCGAACAAAGAGCATCAACAAATCCTAAATCCCCCTTTTTCAAACGTAAGGAAATTCGGTGAAGTGGTGGAAGAGGGAAAATATCTTCTAACAAACTACAGAGCTATCGTATACGACTATGAAAAGGATCCCTCTCTTTACGGATTTGATATTAGAAAAATATATAACAGCGAAAAAGAGTGCGAAATTATAAAAAAGAATTTTAAAGTATTTTTGTTTAAAGTGGATCTTCCCACAAGAAGCCAGATGGTAAGACACAGAGTAAATTGGCAAGAGCTATCAAGAAGGTACGTAAGCGGAAAAAGGGTGGCTTTCGAATTTTATATAAGCGAAAATATGAAAGATATAAAAAGCCGGTGGGGAGACACGAAAAAAATTATAGACATATGCGTAGAGCACTACTTCAAAGCCCTCGAAAACGGCGTAAAACCGCAAGATGCCAGAAGAATCATACCTCAAGCGGCCTATACGCAGATTTGGGGAGGATTTATGCCCTCGCAACTTGAGAATTTCTTCAAACTAAGACTCGACTCACACGCCCAATGGGAGATAAGACAAGTAGCCAAAGCTATGAAAAGCCTAATTTAAAATTAAAAAAAGCTATATGGTATAATTTAGAGTAATCTACCAAATCTAAAGAAGCGTAATGAAAAGAGAGGCTATATTAAAATATCTATCGGATCATAAAAAAGAGTTCAATCAAAAGTATAGAGTTAGAAAAATAGGACTTTTCGGTTCGTTTGCAAGAGGAGAGGAGAGTAAAAGCAGCGATATAGATATTTTTGTAGATATGGATCCGGATCTATTTAAATTAGTAAGATTAAAAGAGCAGATAGAAAAAGATCTTAAAGTCAAAGTCGACCTAATAAGAAAACATAAAAATCTCAGCCCTCTTTTTTTGAAAATGATACAAAGGGATATTATTTATGTCTGATAAAAAGCTTATAATACTCTCTACATTAAAAGATATTAAATTCTCTATCAATCTAATTGAGGAAAGATTCAAAGATATTAAAGAAAGCGACGATTTTATCTCTTCACCAAAAGGATTGGAAAAATTAGACGCAATATCAATGAGACTAATAGCAATAGGAGAGGGAATAAAAAAGATAGATAAACTCTCAAACGGCAAACTGCTTTGCAACTATCCCAAAATAGATTAGAAAGGCGTAAAAGGAATAAGAGATATTCTCTCTCATCACTATTTCCAAATCGATGCCGAAATTATCTTTGGAGTTTGTGAAAATAATTTAAAAGAATTGAAAAATAGCATCGACAAAATGATATTAGAGATAGAAAAATCCAACTACCCATAATTTATAAAGATCCCAATTTGATTCTTTGAGCGTGAGTTAGAGCTACGGCTATGGCATCGGTTATATCCAAAGGTTTTATCTCTCCTTTAATTTTTAAAATATTTCTAACCATAAAAGCGACCTGCTCTTTTGAAGCCTTTGCTTTGCCAGTTAGCGCCCTTTTTACCTGCAAAGGAGTATATTCGTAAAAATTTCCAAACTCCTGCAATATCTTTAGCATCAAAGCGCCCCTAAATTGAGCCAGTTTTATAACGGTTTTCGGATTGTAGGCAAAAAATATATCCTCCACCGCCACCTCGTCTATCTCATTGGAAGAGAAAATAAGCTCTATCCCCTCGCAAAGCTCCATTATCTGATTTTGAAGCTCTCTTTCCTTTATCCTCAAAAGCCCTGCTTCCTTCAAAGAGAGCCTACCTTTATCCAAATTCACTATCGCATATCCCAAATTTCTGCTTCCGGGATCTATTCCCAAAATATTCACTGAAAAATCCCTTTAAAATCTCTACTTTTTCACATATTATTCACTATGTGAAAAGCCATTTTAGCGTAAAAAGTGGAGTTTTTAACATATAATTAAATAATTTTCGATAAAATTATTCACATA
>JAADDG010000117.1 GCA_013154075.1 Campylobacterota bacterium
GAGTTAGCAAATTTAGCAAAGTATCTATCTTTAGCGGACTTAATAACCTTGAAGATGTAACGTTAGATAGAAGATATGCGACAATCTGCGGTTATACCCAAAGAGATATAGAGACCTCTTTCAAAGAGCTTTTAGAGGGAGTGGATCTTGAGAAACTAAAAGAGTGGTATAACGGCTATAACTTTTTAGGAGAGAGAGTCTATAACCCTTTTGATATTTTGCTCTTTATTGCAAAAGGATTTATCTATAAAAACTATTGGTTTTCAACGGGGACTCCATCCTTTTTGATAAAACTTCTAAAAGAAGGCAACTATTTCATCCCCTCATTGGAAAACTTAGTAGCGGGAGAAACTCTAATAGATAGTTTTGATATAGAGAGACTAAAACTTGAGCCTCTTTTGTTTCAAAGCGGATATCTGACAATCGATAAAACTGAAGTTACGGAGTTTGAAGAGACAATATATTATCTAAAACTTCCCAATAAAGAGGTTCAAATATCCTTTAACAATATGCTTATAAACTATCTAACGGATGATGATAATTACTCTCTAAAAAGAAGGATAATATTTAAAGCTTTGGTAAATTTGGATATGGAAAGCTTCAAAGAAACACTTATCTCTCTATACGCTTCTATTCCATACAATACTTACGTAAAAAACAATATCTCTTCATATGAGGGATATTATGCAAGCGTATTTTATGTTTATATAGCTTCTTTGGGAGTTAAGATTATAGCGGAAGATGTGACAAATAGAGGAAGGATAGATTTTACGGTATTTATCAAAGACAAAATCTATATCTTTGAGTTTAAAGTAACGAATGAGGATCCTCTCTCTCAGATAAAGAAAAAGAGATATTATGAAAAGTACCTAAAGGAAAACAAAGAGATAATATTAGTCGGAATCAAATTTGATGAAGAGGAGAAAAACATAAAAGAGCTTGTGTGGGAGAGGGTTTAAAAAATTTAAAATTGATAAATAGAGAGGGAGAATATCCCTCTTTTTATTAATATTTTAGTTTTATTTTATTGAAGTAGTTTCATTACGTTTTGTTGGACGGCGTTTGCTTTGCTCATTGCGAAGCTTCCGGCCTGTGCCAAGAGGTTGTTTTTATTGAATGTCGCGCTCTCTTGTGCGAAATCCACGTCTCTTATTTGAGATTCCGAAGTTTTAACGTTTACTTGGGTTACGGAGATATTGTTTATTGTGGCTACGAGCTGATTTTGAACGGAACCGAGATCCGATCTGATTCTATCGAGCACTTTTGTCGCCGCTTCCGCTATATCCATAGCCATCATTGCGCCTTTTAAGGTGGTAAGGCCGGCGCTAAGCTCTTTTCCGTATTGCCAAGTGGAGCTGTTTGGATTGACTCCTGCGGCACTTGCCACGTCGGCGCTGAAATTTCCTCTCAAATCTCTAAGAGATACGGTTCTCTCCGCCATACCGCTGTTTATACCGATGGTTGATATATTCGTTCCGCTTAGCAAAATATCGCTTGCATTTAATCTAACTAAAGACAATCTTCCCAAAATTACGTTCGAACTTGCCGAACCGCTTCCCGCTTGTGCGAAACTTCCGCTTCCCAAAACCGCTGCGGAGCTTGCCGTATAGATACTGATAGCTCTTCCGTCTATGCTTCTTAGATTCAATTTTCCTTCCGGATCTATGAAAGCTTCCACTCCGGTATCGGCTTTTCTTGAGTTTATGGCGTTTATGAGTCTTCCATCGGCGTCGTTTTTTTGAACGTCATAGATATTTCCGATTACTACGTCGTTTATCGTAAGTCCCAAAATTGTTCCGGATTGCACCGGTTTAGAGCCCGTTCCGTGCACTTCGAAAGTAGCTCTTACTCCCGTTCTATTAGAATTTTTGTTTATGACTTCGGCCAAAACTCCAAGTCCGGTTCCAGCGCTTGTAGATACTTTGACGCTTTCTATCGTCAGATCGTTTTTACCGTCAACCGCTTTGAAATTTAGCGTTATCGTCTCAAGACCGTTTGCCCCTTCGCTTACCGGGACCAAAGCCGTAGTTTCGAATCTTGTTTCTCCTATTTTATCTGAGCTTGTAGGTCCTATCGAAGCGGCTACGTATTGATTGGAGTATGCGCCTATTTGAAATTTTTTATTAGTAAAGCTTCCCGAGAGCAAAGCTTGGCCGTTGAAAGTGGTTTGGCTTGCTATATTGTCAAGCTCCTCCATAAGTCTTACTATATCGGCTTGAAGGGCTTGTCTTGTCTCTGCTGTTTGTCCGTCTTGTGCCGCTTGGGTGGCTTTTACTTTGATGGTATCGAGGATTTTTATCTGCTCGTCCATTGCTTTATCGGCCGTTTGAATAAGGTTCATCGTATCGTTGGCATTGGCTATCGCTTGTCCGAGAGCGCTTGCTTGGCTTCTTAGGCTATCGGCGATCGCCATACCTGATGCGTCGTCGGCCGCTTTGTTTATTCTAAGTCCGGAACTGAGTTTCGATAATGATTCGTTTAGGTTTCTATTGACTATCACCCCGTTTGCGTGGGCATTTAATGCGGCCACGTTGGTGTTTATTCTAAATCCCATTATACTATCCTTGTATAGTTTTTTGCTTCCTTGCAAAAACTATATCGGACATAACGGGAAAAGTTTTAAATAATTTTTATGATTAATCGGTAAAAACTCATTATTCAAATTTTTTGCACCCTATTTTTTACCGATTAAAGAAAAATTTTCTTTTAGCTCCTTAATGATTTTAAGTTGATTTTTTGAAATATATTCACTTAAGATATTTTCCGTATGTTTTGTTTGATTGATTTTGAAATGGTATATGAAGCCTTCGGAGCTTTTCGTTACTTTTACCAATTTGGCGCTAAATTTGAGAGTCGGAAAGCCCACTATCGGCAAAGATATATCCACTTCGTGCGGCAAAGAAAAGAGAATCTGACTCTTTTTAATAAGTGAAATTCCTCCCAAAGAGAGATCTTTTACTTTAAGTACCTGATCTTTGGGCTCCATATGGATTTTCGCGTATAGAGCTTCGGTTGGTGTGATTCTTATATATTTTCTGTTTACGAGATTTTTTGGAGATATTTGAAATTTGGATATTTTAAAGACATTTTCCCCTCTTAGGGGGACCACTTGGAAAGAGGCCTGTATATCGTGAGGAAAGGATGAATTTTTTTTGATAAAGATCATATTTTGTTTGATAGCGGCGGCTTCCTGAATAGGGTGCGGTTTTAGGTATATGGCATCATTCGAGATATCTACCACTTCACACTCTTTTTCTATAGGAATACCTTTATAGGTGTTGTATAGTTTGATTTTTTCATCTTTTTTTATGGATTGTTTCAGTTTTTCAAACAGTTCGGAAGAGCTTAGAGAAGCCTCTTTGGGTTTTGTCGCTTTTTGTTCGTTTTGCTCTTTTTTAACGGAACTGCTAAAGAGATACTCCATAACCGCGTTCATAGATTCATAACATTTTTGCATCACTTGCCAAGGGAACTCTTTTGTATAAAAAAACTTTATTATATTGTTTATAAAGAGATAAAAGAGAGTGGATAGAAACTTTTCCGTTTTAGCTTTGGAGTGCTCTTTTGCAAATTTATCAACTGCTTTTTGCCAAAATAAGGAATCGTTTAAAAACAGCGATTCGTAAAACATTTCCATGAAATTTATAAAATCTTTTGAAAAACTGATCTCATATTTATTAGCCGACACCATCGCCGCTTTTTCAAAAAAAACTTTAAATCTTAGAAAATATCCTTTATATAATTCAATATTTTTATTTTCCATATTTTTTTGCCCTTTTGTTTTAGATAGAAAATCGTCTCTTACTAAAGTTAATTTAGTTTTATGTCGATAGTTGTAGGAAAATAAGCAATTTATAAAAAAGGCTTTTTTATGTCGAACGTAATAAACGACTCCACCGCTATTTTAACTCAAACTCTGCAAAATCTTTACAAAGAAGAAAAAAAGTATAAAACTATTTTAGAGAAGATCGGAAATATAGCCGTTTTTGCATACGATTCGAAATTGAGGAATATTTTTTGGAACAGAGCTTGCGAGAGAGTTTTCGGATATAAAAAAGAGGAGATGCTCGGAAAGAGTATGGAGAAGTTTCTAAAAAGTTCCATAGTGCAAAACGAATTTTTCAATAAAGATATTTATAGCTCTTACGATCTAAAACCCGTCTCTTTTATGAAAAAGGGCGGTTCTTTGATAAGTCTTCATTGCGATTTCATAAAGATTAGGGAGGAGGAAGACGAGAAGGTCTTTTGTTTTTGTGTGGATACTTCCGATATCTTCTCTCAAAGAGAGAAAGAGAGAGTCGTAAAGGATAGTATTTTGCATATGGCCGATTTGATGATAGTGATGCTTGACGAAGAGGCCAATATTGTGGAATTTAATAAGTTTGCGGAGAAACTAAGCGGTTATAGAAAAGAGGAGGTTTTATACAAAAACTGGTTCGATATTTTTATAGATTGTGAAGATAAAAGTAAAATAAAGAGAGTTTTCAAAGACGTAATTAACGGAGAAAATTTTCATTGGGGATATGAAAACGAGATCGTATGCAAAGACGGTTCCAAAAAGACTCTCTCTTGGCACAACTCGATCATATTCAACGACGATAACGAAAGGGTGGTTATCTCCGTAGGAATGGACATAACCGAAAAGATAAAGACTCAAAAATCTTTGGAAAGAATGGCCAATTATGACTATCTAACCTCTCTTCCAAATAGAAATCTGTTCGAGGATCGCCTAAAACATGCCGTTTTCGTAGCCCAAAGAGACAATAAGAAACTGATGGCTATGTTTTTGGATATAGATAATTTCAAATCTATCAACGACACTCTCGGACATAGAATCGGAGATAAACTTTTGCAAGAGGTTGCAAAAAGGCTTCAAAACTCTCTTAGGAAAAGCGATACGGTAGCAAGATTCGGAGGCGATTTTTTCGTTTTGCTTTTTGAAAACATCAAAGGAGTTAAAAGCGCCGTATCGATAGTGAAAAATATATTCTCTTTGTTTGAAGAGCCTTTTTTGGTGGAGGGACACGATATATTCGTTAGCGTAAGCGGAGGTGTCTCTTTGTATCCGAACGACTGTCCAGATGCCAACTGCCTTTTAAGATGTGCCGATATCGCTTTGCACAATGCTAAAAAAGAGGGCAAAAAAGGTTTTTGTTTCTATAATAGCAAGATGAATGACGAGATAATTAAAAGAGTCAAGCTTGAGTCTTATCTTAGAAATGCTTTGAAAAACAGCGAATTTTTTCTTGTTTATCAGCCTCAAATAGATCTAAAAAGTAGGAAAATAATAGGTGTGGAGGCTCTTCTTAGATGGATGAATCCCACTCTTAAAATGATTCCGCCTCTCGATTTCATCCCTATAGCCGAAGATACGAAGATGATTTTGGAAATCGGGGAGTTTACGCTTAGAAAGACTCTCTCTCAGATAAAAGATTGGGAGAAAATGGGCATAAACGTTAGAGCCGTAGTCAACATCTCTTCCATTCAATTGGCTCAAGGCAACTTTTTCGATCTTGTAGATTCTCTTTTAAAAGAGTATGATGTGGACTCGTCTCAAATAGGGATAGAGATAACCGAAAGCGTATTGATGAAAAATATGGATAGAAGTATAGAGATTTTGAATCGATTTAAAGATAGGGGAATAGAGATAGCGATAGACGATTTCGGTACCGGATACTCCTCTCTTGCCTATTTAAAGAAGTTTCCTATAAGCCGCCTTAAGATAGATAAAGCCTTTATCGACGATCTGCCTTATGATAAAGATAGCGTATCCATCACCAAAGCGATCATTTCGATGGGAAAAAGCTTGGGAATGGAGATAGTGGCCGAGGGCGTGGAGAAGGAGGAGCAGCTTGAGTTTTTGATAAAAGAGGGATGCGATCAGATTCAAGGCTATTTTTTCAGCAAGCCCCTTTTGCCGGGAGAGTTTGCGGCCTTTATGCAAAGTTTCGATTATGAATCCTTTTTCAAAAAGGAGAAAAAGAGGGAGGCATTGGGTATAATAACTTAAAAAGCCTTTTAAAAAAGGATAAACTATGCAAGATTTACAACTCGCCTCCGCCTGTAATCAGCTCCTTAGAAAAGAGGATCTGCTAATTCCATCTTTTGTGAAAGAGGCTTTGAAAAAAAGAGATTTCGTATCTCAAATCTCCTCGAAAGATGAACTGCTAATTAAGATCTACTCCAAACAGAGCATAATCCTCTCGGAAATCATGCCTATTTTGCACAATCTCGGATTTGTAGTAATAGATGAGGTCTCCTATTTTCTGCAAGATAAAGATAGATATTTTATAGACAAGATTCGAATAGAAGCGGATAGAGAAAAACTTTCGAAGCACAAAGAGAATATTTCGCTTCTGATAGAAGAGGCTTTGGAAAAGAGGGTAATAGAGAAGTGCAGACTCTTTGAGCTAACTTACAAAGAGAATTTTTCTATAAGAGAGATTTTGCTTGTTAGGGCCTTTTTAAACTATATCGATCAGCTTGTGGAAGTTTTCAACAAAAATAAGATGATAGAGACTATTGTCAAATACTTTCATATAGCAAGGCTTTTTTTAAATTATTTTATAGAAAAGTTTGATCCCAAAAAGCAAAAAAGAGAATATGAAAAAATAGAAGAGAGAATAAAAGAGGCTTTTAAAGAGGTTTTGCATGTCAATGAAGATAGGGTTTTAAAGCTCTTTTTGGAAGTTTTGAAAAATGTGGTTAGAACCAACTACTTTATGCAAAAAGAGAGTATATCTTTGAAATTCGATGTGGGAGGTTTTAGAAAACATCTAAGAGGTATTCAGCCCTCCATCGAGGCTTTCGTTTATCATCAAGAGATTCAAGGCGTTCATCTTAGGATGGGTAAAATCAGTAGAGGAGGTATCAGATGGAGTGATAGGTATGAGGATTTTAGACTGGAGATAAAATCCCTGATGGCTACCCAAGAGGGTAAAAACGCCGTAATTATTCCAAGAGGAGCCAAAGGGGGATTTGTTATTTTTAAAGATAGGGAGAAGATAAGCAAAGAGGATTTTAGAAACTATTACGATATCTTTATCGATTCGCTTTTGGATCTGGTTGATAATAAAGGAGATAAAAAGAGAGATGATAGAGTGGTGGCTTATGATGGGGATGATTTCTATTTCGTAGTGGCCGCCGATAGGGGAACTTCGAGTATGAGCGATGAAGCCAATAGGATAGCCATAAGTAGAGGATTTTGGCTAAGAGACGCTTTTGCAAGCGGAGGAAGCAACGGATATCATCACAAAAAGCTTGGAATTACGGCCAAAGGGGCGCTAAAGTCTGCGGAGAGATTTTTTTTAGAAAAAGGGCTTGATCTTTATGAAGATGAGATAACGATTGTGGGTATAGGCTCTATGAAAGGGGATGTTTTCGGGAATGCGATGATCGAGAGCAAAAATTTCAAATTGATAGGAGCCGTAAGTCACAATGAGATATTTATAGACCCAAATCCCGATCCCGCTGTAGCTTATGAGGAGAGAGTGAGACTCTTTGGATCCAAAAACGGCAGCTGGAGCAATTATGATAAAAGCAAGATCTCAAAAGGCGGGGGAGTTTTTAAAAGAGACGACAAGGAGATCAGACTAAGCGAAGAGATAAAGGCTCTTTTGGGAGTACAAACGGATGTTTTGGACGGAGAGGAGCTTGCAAAGAGGCTTTTGGCTATCAAAGTGGATATGATCTATAACGGAGGGGTTGGCACCTATTTTAAAGCTTCTTATGAAGAGAATATTGCGATAGGCGATAAAATAAACGAATTTGTCAGACTCAATGCCGATGAAATAAAGGCTTTTTGCGTATGCGAGG
>JAADDG010000181.1 GCA_013154075.1 Campylobacterota bacterium
TAGCGCTCATAACCGGAACGTTATCGATAATAGCCGAAATGAATCCGACACTGATATTTCCTATAGTAGGGCCGATTATATCATATAGTTTGGTAATATACTCCAAAAATCCGAGAAAATGCAAAGCTCCCACGGCGGAAAGAATACCGAAAAAGAAAAGAAGAGTATCGTTTTCTATTTTACTCATATTCAAAAATACGTCAAAAGACTCCTGTTTTTGCTGTTTAAGCTGATAAGCGTAAATTTTCAAGACCGAAAGTCCGAACATCATACCCCACATTGCGGGAAAATGGAAAAATTGATGTCCCAAAACCGCTATGACAATAGTTCCTATTCCAAGATATATAACCGTCTTAGCTCCCGGTCTAAGCTCCGCTTTCTCCGTTTTGTTCACATCGAAATATGGCTCACCTTCCGGTACGTACCTTGAAAGAAGCCAAGCCGTTAGAAGATATCCCAATATGGAAGTGGGAAACAAAAATACGAAATCCGCAAACTCACCCTTTCCCGCAGTCCAAGCCATCAAAGTGGTAATATCTCCAAACGGACTCCAAGCGCCTCCGGCATTCGCGGCTACAACTATATTGATGGCGGAAGGTACCAAAAACTCCTTTTTCTCTTTATCTATCGTATAGACTACAGTGGATAGAATCAAAGCGGTAGTTAAGTTATCGGCTACGGGGGAGAGCCAAAAAGCGAGCATTCCCGTAATCCAATAAAGTTTTTTATATGAATAGCCTCTCGATATGAGTTTATATTTCAAAACGTCAAAAACTCGCCTCTCTATCAAAGTCTCTATATATGTCATAGCGACCAAAAGAAAGAAAAAGATCTCGGCGATCTCCAAAATAAGCTTCTCCATCTCGTTATGAAGAGGCTTAGGATCCAAACCGTTTAGAGTAAAATATATTCCTATCAACAAGAAGGAAAACGTTCCCACAAACAAGGCCGGTTTGGCTTTGTTTAGCCCGTATCTCTCCTCCGTAGCAATAAAATAGTAGCCTATTACGAAAATAGCCGCTACGACTATTCCTATCCACTCCGTCGTCAAATGCATAACCTCTCCCGGATCACCCGACGCAAAAGAGATCGAAAAACTAAATACAAGCATTAAAAGATACCTCATCCTATTCCTTTACTATATAATGTGCACCCAAAGACTCTTTTCTATCGATAGCGCTTTGGACTATCTTTTTGGACGTTAAAAGTCTAAGTCTTAAAAGTTTGCCTATATCTTTATCGAACATTTCATCCAATTCCTTAAGAGCTTTTTTCAAACCGCTCTCTTTTCTGATGATTCCGGCATGCTCCCACATAAGTCTTCTTAGTCTGTTTTTAAGCTCTTTGTCACCCTCTTTTACCAAAACTTCTCTATTTACCGGAAACTCTTTTATTTTTATATCTTCATCTTTGTTTAAAATGTCGTTTACGGCTCTAACGGAAAACACAAACCCTTCAAGCAAAGAGTTGCTCGCAAGCCTGTTTGCCCCATGCACTCTCGTATTGGCCGCCTCTCCTACCGCATAAAGATTTCTCATACCGGGAACTTTTCCGTTTAAATCCGTCTTTATGCCTCCCATCGCATAATGAAAAGCGGGAGAGATGGGAACTCTATCTTTTGGCAGATTGAAACCGAGATCTTTTAGATGATAATAGATTGTAGGAAATCTTTTTCTAAAAAACTCCTCGCTAAAATTATCGAAAGATAGATAGATCTCTCTTCCCGTTTTCATTTTCCAATCGAACATCGCTCTACTAACGATATCTCTTGGACTAAGCTCGCCTCTTTCGTCATATCTAAAGAGAAATCTCTCTCCCGTCTCATCCACGATATAAGCACCCTCTCCTCTTAAAGCTTCCGTTAGAAGCTGCTTTCTCGCTCCTTTGTTGTGAATAAAAACGGTTGGATGAAACTGCAGCATCTCCATATCTCTAAGCTCACAGCCCTTCTCGAGACAAATTCCCTGAATATCGGAACTTATACTCTTTGCGTTGGTATGATACTCATACAAAGAACCTATTCCGCCGCTTGCTATTATCACGTTTTTGGCATAAATATTTCTAAACTCTCCGTCATAAAAAACCGTAACGCCGTAGCAAGTATCGCCCTCCACCAAAAGATCAACAACGGTACTTTTATACAAAAGAGGGAAAGGATTATTTTTCATCAAAAAAAGATGAATGAGTCTGCCTGTGGCGTCTCCTCCCGCATGAAGAATTCTGTTTCTGCTATGAGCCGCTTCTTTTGTATAGAGAAGATTTCCGTTTTCGTCCTTATCGAACTCAAACCCCATCTCTATGAACTCTCTAACGACTCTATAACCGTCTTTGCACATAACCTCGACGGCCTTTCTATCGCACAATCCGGCACCGGCTCTTAACGTATCCTCTATATGCGTCTTTATATCATCTTCATCTGCAGGAACGGCCACACCCCCTTGGGCATAAAAAGTATTACAATCCCAAGAGTTACTTTTACAAACTATTAAAACTTTTTTATCTTTCGGAAGTCTCAAAGCCGCATGCAAAGCGGCTATCCCCGCTCCAATAATTACGATATCGTATCTCATCTTTCAATCAACCTTCTTTTCGTAAACAGGATCGCCCTTATATCCGCAACCCTCTATCGTAGCTAAAACAAAAAACGAAATTATAAGAATCTTTAAAATCGTCATAAAATAGCGTCTCATAAGCTTCAATAACCTTTTTTCACAGTATATTGTCGTTAAATATAAATTTTATTATAAATTTAGTTCAATAAATAGTATATTAAACATTCTACATTTAAAAAACAAATTAGGAGAAAAAGAGTCTATTTTACACAAACTTCGATACAAAGAGTCCAAATCCCATAAAACCGAGAGTCAAAACAAAAAATTGAGTCATTCTAAATCCGAGTTTTTTACCTCCCACCCAATAAACGATAAAGAGTTTAACTAAAGAGTTGGTAACGGAAGCCGTAACTATTCCGCTTATAGCGGTAAAATCGTCAAGTTTATCATGTTTTGCCAATTCGCTCAAAGAGAGAGTAATCGCATCCACGTCCGTAAGTCCGGAAAAAAAAGAGACAAGATAGACTCCCGTATCTCCGTATCTATCCTCTACGAAAGAAACCGCTCCGTATATGATTCCGAAAATCAAACCGAATTTCAAAGCTTCGCTAAGTTGCAAAGGATTTTTCGAAATAGAGGAATCTTTTATATCTATTTTCGCAAAAGATGAGTTTTTATACATAAAATATACAAACGCCATACCGCTTAAAAAAGCCGCTATATAGGGTATGGCAAGCTTATACGACAAAGATGGGTTTATAACGAAAGCTTCAAATAAAACCCTTATATACATAAAAGTGCAAGCTATGGCGATACCTCCGGCATAGTTGTTTAGAAGCTGAGTTTTGTTTTGAAACATTTTTGACAAAGATACGGAAACGGCCGTAGAGGAGATCAAACCGCCCGCCGCTCCGGTTAGAAAGACTCCGTATCTATGGCCTAAAAATTTGATGGCGATATAACCTACAAAAGATATTGCGGCTATCAAAACGGCCATAAGCCAAGTTTTGTACGGATTGAAAAGATTATAAGGATCTATAGTCTTGTTCGGTAAAACCGGCAAAATCACAAAAGTCATAACAAGAAGCAAAATTACGGAATTTACGTCTTTGGGATCTATTTTTTGTTCTATTTTTCTGAGTCTTGGTTTAATCTCAAGCAAAATAATTATTATCACTCCGATAAAAATCGCATAATTTTCAAGTTTAAGCCATACCATCAAACCCAAAAGAAACGTCAAAAAAGCGGTTATATAAGTGGTAATTCCAAGATCTTTCAAGATTTTAACTTTCATATAGTAAGAAATAGAGAGCAAAACGGCTATCGAAATCGCAAAAACATAAACCGCTCCTTTAAAACTCTCATTCATCCAGCCCGCCAAAAAACCATAAAGAGCTATCAGTGCAAAAGTTCTGCCTCCCATAAAAACGGGCTCTTTCTTTTGAATGTTTCTAATCGATCTTTGCATTCCTATTAAAAATCCAAGAAGCAGAGTGATAAAAAGTTCCTTTACGATTTCATATTCCATCTCTTTTACTCCTTTTTCAGATTATACACTAATATGCTATAATCAGATAAAATTAGCGCCAAAAGAAGGGTAATGAAAAGCTCAAAAGAGATAATCGCACAACTTACGTCAAAACCCTATATGAGAAAGATATCATACCATCACTGTTTCAATAAACTGAAATCTCTTTTACCAAAACACCTATCCGATGCAATATTATTTATCTACATCAAAAACAACACTATGTTTTTTGCGCTAAATCATCCGGGTATGAAGATGGAGTTTCAATACAAACAAAATCTTTTAAAATCGCTTCTTCAAAATCTGATGAAACTCGATCCCCAATGCTCGAATTTAGAGGATCTAAAAAGCGTAAAACAGATAAAAAGCTTCATAAGCAACAAATCTCTCCCGCCGATTCAAAACATCTCCTCAATAACCGTAAGAAGATATAAAGAGAGAGCAAGAGGGAAATTCATAAACTTCGCGACAGATAGAGAGATAAAAAAAATATTTGAACAAATCAGAAAGGAAATAAAAAAAGAGCATGCTTAGATCTACAAATATGGGATTTTATTTCTTTTATCTATCGGCTTTCATCATAATAACCGCCGGCTTGAAAGCCGCATCGGAGATAGTTATCATTCTGCTTTTATCGATTATCTCCGCCTCCATTCTCTCTCCCATTATGATCTATGCCAAGAAATTAAAAATACCAAAAATTTTAGCCTATCTCTTTATCTTATTTACGGTATTAAGTCTATTTTTAGCTATTTTTCTAAT
Source organism: Campylobacterota bacterium (assembly GCA_013154075.1). GTDB lineage: Bacteria > Campylobacterota > Campylobacteria > Campylobacterales > JAADDG01 > JAADDG01. The sequence continues at coordinate 4,843 of JAADDG010000181.1, forward strand.
TGTGGAAAATTCGCTAAAAGATTTTTTGACAAATTTACCCGGATATGAAGAAAAAATAAAAGCCCTTGTAATAAAAATAATAAATTTTTTCGACTCCTACGGACTGTCGATAGATCCCAAAGCGATATTAAAAGAACTCGATATTTCGGCACTTTTTAAAGTAACTACAAAAGCCGTCGGCAATATAGGAATTTTGCTATCGAAAACGGTGCTTGTTTTAATCGGTACCTCTTTTTTGCTTTTCGAAACTCCGGTTTTTGAAAAAAAGCTTGCAATCATTTTCAAAAATAATAAAGAAGCTATAGAAAATTTCAATCTATTCTCTTCAAGCGTAAAAAAATATTTTATTATCAAAACTTCCACAAGTTTTCTAACGGGAGTCTGTATCACTTTGATGCTTTACTATTTTGACGTACAATACGCCATTTTATGGGGATTTTTGGGATTTTTGCTAAACTTCATACCGGTTTTGGGATCTCTTGTGGCAGCAATCCCGGCCATCATACTCTCACTAATTACGAAAGATATAAACTCAACATTTTGGATAATCTTTTGGTATCTTGTCATAAACAATCTAATAAGCAACGTAATAGAACCGAAACTAATGGGACAGGGATTCGGACTATCCCCGGCGATAGTCTTTTTCTCTCTTATCTTTTGGGGATGGGTGCTTGGAGCCGCGGGAATGTTTTTGGCGGTAGTTTTGACAATGACCATAAAGATAGCCTTCGACTCCAATCCGAAAACAAGATGGATCGGAATTTTGTTATCCGATCTATCGAAAGTAAAAAATATAAAATTTAGTCAATCTCTATATCGCTAATTCCATCTATAAATCTTCTAATGATAGGATTGTCGGTAGTTTTGAAAAACTCGGGATCTCCGTAAGCTATAATCTTTCCTTCATAAAGCATAGCCATTTTATCGGCTATCTTGAAACTCTCTTTGATATCGTGGCTGATAACTACCGAAGTGGTACCCATTTCATGTTGAAGTTTTAAAATCATTCTACTGATAAGATCGCTTGTGATAGGATCAAGCCCCGAGGTAGGCTCGTCATACAAAATTATTTCGGGATTTAGGATTATCGTTCTTGCAAGACCGGCTCTTTTTTGCATACCGCCGCTTAACTCATCGGGATATAGGTGAGCTACCTCTTCAAACTTCAATCCCACCATCTCAAGCCTCTTTCTAACCTCAACCTCTATCTCTTTTTCGCTAAGTTTAGTATGCTCTCTCAGAGGAAAAGCGGTATTGTCGTAAATATTCATACTATCAAACAAAGCTCCGCTTTGAAAAAGAAATCCGACTCTCTTTCTGACCGCAAAAATCTGCTCTTCCGTAGCTTCGGCAAGATTGATTCCCTCAACCCACACTTCTCCTTTATCTGGCTTTAGCAAAGCTACCATATGTTTGATGATAGTGGACTTTCCGCTTCCCGAAGGCCCTAAAATAACGGTGGTTTTATTCGGTTCTATCGTAAGATTCACACCTCTTAAAACATGCTTTTTACCGAAACTCTTATAAACGTTTATTAGTTTTATCATCTAATCTCTCCACTTCTACCCTTGCCCAAAATCCCCTATCTAAACCGCTTAGATCCTTGTAAAAACCTCTCTTTTTTATCCCTCTGCTTTTTAGATACTCATCTATTGAATTTTTTTGATCATATCCCATTTCGCAAACAAGATATCTAACACCCCTATCTATAGACAGATCTATGATCCTCTTTAAAATTTCATCTCCCTTCTCCCCTCCAAACAGCGCCTCTTTAGGCTCTCTTAAAACATTTTCCTCAAGTTTGAAATCGTTTGCTATATAGGGAGGATTTGAGACGATCATATCAAAATCATCCTCGATATTATCCAAAAAAGAGCTCTTTACAAACTCTATCCTATCCGCCACTTCAAATCTTTTAGCGTTTTCATACGCCACTTCCAAAGCTTTTTGACTAATATCGGTAGCGATAATCTCCAAATCATCCTTTAAAAGAGCGAGCATCACGGAAACTATCCCGCTTCCTACCCCTATCTCGGCAACTTTTGCATTTGAAATATTTTTCAAAATCTTCAAACTCTCATCCACCAAAAGCTCCGTCTCGGGACGAGGAATCAAAACACCCTCTTTTACAAAAAACTCCCTCGAATAGAAAGAAGCCTTTTGAGTGATATACTCCAAAGGATAATTTAAAGCTCTCTTTTTTACAAGATTTAAAAAATCCTCACAATTCCTTATCGTTTCGTCATCATGAGAAAATAGCCACAATCTATCTTTTTTCAAAAAAAAGGAGAGCAGAATCTCGGCCTCCAGTCTCGGCCTCTCCACTCTCCCTTCCAAAAGCAAAACCGCTCTATTTAAAAGCTCTCTTACGCTTAAATGTGATCGCAACTCTCTCCTACCGCCTCTTTCTCTTCATTTGCTTCACCAAAATCATACCCGAGCCTTTTTAATCTCTCTATCAAAGGCGGATGGGTAAAATAGAAAAAGATATAGAGAGGATGAGATCTCGGAAAACTCTTATTCTCTTCCGCAAGCTTCATCAAAGCGGTGGCAAGATCTCTTTTGCTCACACTTTCACTCCCATACTCGTCAGCTTCATATTCCGCTTTTCTGCTGACAAGTCCCATCAAAGGAAGCATCAAAAACGTAATTATAGGAGACAAAAGTAAAAATATCGCAATTATTCCGTAAGGAGTATTGTATCCTACATGAAAGGCATCAAAAACCGCTTTGGGAAGATTGCCGAAAATTGCAAACATCACAAAAAGCATCACGCCCATCATAAAAATATTTTTTAAAATATCCTTATGCTTATAGTGCCCGAGCTCATGTCCCAAAACCGCCAAAAGCTCCTTTTTGTCAAGCTTTTTTAATAGAGTATCGAAAAGAACGACTCTCTTTGATTTTCCAAGTCCTCCGAAATAGGCATTTAGTCTATTGTCTCTTTTGCTTGCATCGATAGTATAA
>JAADDG010000230.1 GCA_013154075.1 Campylobacterota bacterium
AGAAGAGAGAATAATAAAACCTACTTTAAAAGGTATGAAAGAAGAGGGAGCTCCTTTTGAAGGTGTTTTGTTTATAGGTTTGATGATCGTAAATAAAGAGCCTTACGTTTTGGAGTATAACGTAAGATTCGGAGATCCCGAGTGTGAAGTGCTTATGCCTTTGATTAAAAGCTCGGTTTTCGATCTCTTTTATAAAGGGGCTACCAAAGATTTGGACTCTTTGGATATCGAATTTTATGACAAATATGCCGTCGGCGTCGTGATGGCGAGTAAAAACTATCCTTACTCCTCTTCGCCTCCTGCTGAGATCATAGTGGATGAGATTGTGCATGAGGATCTAAAAGAGCATTCTCACATCTCTTATGCGGGTGTATCTAAAGAGGACGGTAAACTTTACGCTACCGGCGGAAGAGTTTTGGTATGCGTGGGGATAGGGGATAGTATAAAAGAAGCGAGAGATTATGCCTATCTGTTGTGTGGTCAGATACATTTTGCGGGTAAAAAATATAGAAGAGATATAGCTTATCAAGCTTTATCGAAGGAATAAAAGTTTAATGTTGGATGATCTGGATAGATTGGAGAGCGAAGGAATCAAGCTTGCCCCTTTGGATAGAAGAGGGTGGGCTTTTTTTGTAGACGAACTGATAGTATCCGTTATATTTTTCATTATTTTTTGGGATGCCATCTTTATTTTCAAAACTCCCGATCAAGTGGTGGAAGCCATAAACTCTCTGGTTGTTTATCTGCTTTTCATAAAAATCATATATCATACTTTTTTTGTTTGGTATCAAGGGGCGTCTCCCGGCAAAATGCTTTTGAAGATGGAAGTTATTCAAGAGAGCGATTTTGAAAATCCGGGCTTTCTCGTATCTTTAAATAGAGCTATCGGGAGAGTCATTAGCGAGATGCTTTTTTATCTGGGATTTGTTTGGGCCTTTTTGGATCCTAAGCGTCAGGCGTGGCACGATAAGTTGGCAAGAACGTTGGTTGTAGATGTATAAAATTTTAGCTACTCTTCTTTTTATCTCTTTTGCTCTTTTTGCCGCTGACAAAGACGGCGTTAAAGAGAAAGATTATAGAATTTTCGCAAAGCAGGTGGAAGCCGAGGGAGATTATATTTATGCTTTGGGAGATGTGGTCGTTTATAGCGACGATTACGTATTAAACGCCGATAGAGTGGTTTATAACAAAAAGACAAAAGAGATAGAGCTTTTTGGAAACGTTCATATTTTGGGTTTGGATCATAAGGTTATAAACTCTAAATATCTGAAATTGAATCTCTCAAATAAAAATCTCGTTTCATCTCCTTTTTTCTTTTTCGATCCCGAGACGGATGTTTGGATAAACAGTTTCGAAGCCGAGAGCGAAGGGAATAGGTACGTTACAGATCATGCGATAGTTTCAAGCTGTGATGTTAGGGATCCCGATTGGAAGATCACTTTCAAAGAGGGATATTTTGATAAAAACAGCAGTATGGTAACGATTAAGCATGCTGTTTTGTATGCGGGTAAAGTTCCGGTTTTTTATCTTCCATATTTTAAATTTCCTACCGACAAATCGAGACATACGGGACTTTTAAGACCTTCGGGAGGGTATGAGAAGGAAGAGGGGATCTATTTTAGGCAGCCTCTTTATATAGTCTTGTCAAAAAGTGCGGATTTGGAGTTCGATCCTCAAATCAGAACCAGGAGAGGAAAAGGGATCTACGTAACTTATAGGTTCGTAGACTCTCCCTATTCGAAAGGATCTATTAGACTTGGAACTTTTAAAGAGAAATATGAATATTATAAAAAGTATAATCTAAAAAACAAAGTTCATAACGGTTTTGAGATAGATTACGAAAACAGAAAGGTTTTCAGCTCTCGTTGGAAAGACTCCAGAGACGCTCTTTTGGTGGATATCACCTATCTAAACGATATAGATTATTTAAACCTTCAAGAGAGTAATAAAAAGAAGATATTCAATAAACTCGTCACCTCCAAAATAAACTATTTTATAGAAAAGGGTAACGATTATTTCGGAGCTTATGTTAAATATTTCATAGATACCGATAAAGTTTCGAATAAAGACACTCTTCAAACTCTTCCCTCTTTACAGTATCACAGAAGCGTGCAGCCCTTTTTTATGAAAAATATTTTATATTCTGTAGATTTGAAAGCTAAGAATTGGTATAGAGAAGAGGGTGTGGGGGCAAAGCAGTATGAAGCCTCTTTGCCTTTGACGCTCTATTTCTCTCTTTATGAGGATTATTTGAATTTTTCCGTATCGGAGAATCTATACTTTACCTATGTGGATTATGACGATACCAACGAGCTTAAAAACGGAAGCTATTTTAGTAACTATCATAAATTCTCTTTGAATACGGATCTTTTGAAAAGGTTTGATAGTTTTATTCATAACGTAAATGTGGATTTGGATTTTATAGTGCCGAGTGCCGAGAATAAAAAGGGAGATTTTGCTGATTTTATTACTTTGAATAAAGAAAAGAAGAGTTTGAATCTTAAATTAAGCCAATATTTTTATAATAATCAAGGAGAAGATTTTCTGCTGCACAGATTAAATCAATCCTACTATTTCGATGACGACGTATATAAATATGGAGATTTAGAAAACGAAATCAGATATAAGTTCTCTCATATTTTAACTTTTTATAATCAAATCTTTTACTCTCATGAGAGAAAGAAGATAAGGAAATCTCAAACGACTTTGGATTTCGATTCTAAAAAATACTATTTTAGAATTATGCATAGTTACGAGAACTATAAAAATAGAGAGGAATCTAATTATTTGATAGGAAAATTCAATACTAAATTACCGGGAAAATATAATTTTTTTGCTGATATAGATTACGATATCAATAACGGTTTTACTAAAGGGTGGAGAGTGGGATGGACTTTTAGAAAAAGGTGCTGGAACTATAAGCTTACCTACAGACAGAGCGTAACTCCGAGTTTAACGAGTACCGGAACGAAATCCATAACCAAAAGAGGAGTGTTTTTAACTTTGAATCTCGTTCCGTTGGGCGGCATACATTACGAGTTTACGAAATCTTCGAATTTGGAGGATAAATAGTTATGAAAAATGAAGCTAAAGTCGGTTTATTTGTTTTTATAGGACTTCTTTTTCTATTCGCATTAAGTACGCAAGTTAGTAAATTCGCCAATATGGGAAAAGAGGGATATGATCTGTACTCTTATATAGACAATGCCGCCGGTTTGGATAAAAATACCAAGGTTAAAGTAAACGGAATAGAGGGCGGTTATTTGAAAGATATGAAGATAGAAGGAAACAAAGTTAAACTCGATCTTTTTATTTATAAAAATATAAAAATTCCCAAAGACTCTATGCTTGAGCTTACTCAAGATTCCATGCTTAGCGGAAAGTATCCGGCGATTATTTTGGGAAATTCCAAAGAGTATCTAAAGCCCGGCGAAGTAATTACCAAACATAAAAAACTTCTCGGATTCGATGCGGCGAGCGATAGTTTGGCAAAAGCCGCGGATGAGTTTAAGGCTTTTATTCAAGAGGCAAGAGAGATGCTTGATGAGAATTCCAGAAACAATTTAAAGCAGACTTTTGCCAATTTGGAGAGAATTACCGAAGAGCTTAGAGTCGTATTGAAGGCTAACGAGCTCAATGCTACGATAAATAATTTCTCCTCAATGGCGAAAAATTTGTCCGCCGCCGGAGAAAAGTTTGGCAATATGTCGGATGAATTCAAGAAAACGGCTTATATTCTCAATAAGAAATTGCCCGCTATTTTAGCGAAGATCGATCAACTTGCGGCTGATTTGAAAAATGTGGGAAGTGATGCGAAAGAGAAACTGCCTAAGCTTCTTGACAGATTTTCGGCCGTCGGAGAGGATCTTGAAGATATTTTGAAAACCAATAAAAAATCTATAGGCAACGCCATAAGTTCGGCCGATGAATTTTTCTCAAAAGGCGGAGAAACTTTCGATACGATAGGAGAGTATATAAACTCTTTGGCCAATATAGAGCTTGAAGTGGGTCTTAGAGGCGAATATATGTTTGACGATCACTACAATAAAAGCTATTTTACTCTAAATTACAAACCGAATGCGACAAGAACTTATATTTTCGAAGCGGCTTCCATGGATGATTATAGCAGGATGGATGAGTTCGGTCATGTGATACTTCCTAAAAAGCATGAGAAGTCGAAGATGTTGATTTCGGCCGAGATTGCGAAAAGATATGACGATTTTCAAGTTAGGGCGGGAATCATAGAAAATACCGGAGGTTTGGGAGCCGATTATTATATGTTTCACGATAAGCTCAAAGCGTCGGTGGAGATTTTCGATTTTAACGCCGAAAACGATGTAAGAGGAAGCAACGCTCATTTGAAAACTTCCGTTAGATATACCATGCTAAAGCATATAGATACCTATTTGGGTGTGGATAACATTCTAAACAACAGGAGTAGAAACGTATTTTTGGGTTTCGGAGTTCACTTCGTGGATAACGATTTGAAACTTTTGCTCGGAAGTTCCAATGTTGGGAGCTTTGTCAAATAATGCAAGAGAGTGAAAATTCCGTAGAAAAGATTCAAAGAGCTTTAAAAACTTTGCATTTAAGCTCTCTTGTTTCTTTAAACGAAATAAAAAAAAGATATAGAGAGCTTTCTAAAAAATTTCATCCCGATTTTAATAAAGAGGATGCCGATAAATTCAAAGAGATTAACGAAGCGTATAAAATTTTGAAAAATTATATAGAAAACTATCGCTTTACCTTTTCGAAAGAAGAGATAATAAAGCAGTTTCCACAGGAGTATCATGCCTCAAAATTCAAATTCTAAAAGATATAAATTCGAAACGAGATTCGAAGCCTCTTTACAGCTTTTGGATATTTTGCCCGCGGAGAGGATGAAAGAGGAGAATTGGTTTATTTTGGCCACCTCCAAGAACGCTTTGCCTATAGCGGCTTTTTTGGCTAATAGGTTGGAGCTTGATTTCGATATAATTTTTATAGAGCCTATTTTCGCTCCCTCCAATCCGGAGTGTGCGATAGGGATGGTGAGTGAGAGTGAGGATATCGTAAGTCATGCCGAGCTTGTGGATTCGTTCGAGATTACGATGGATTATATTTACGGAGAGGCTCATAGAAGATATGAAGAGGATATAATATCGGATATTTATACGTATAAAGGCACTTATAATCTAAAAGAGAAGATTAAAAATAGAGAGGTTTTATTGGTGGATGACGGATGCGAAAGCGGTCTTACGATGTTTACGGCTATAAAATCTTTGATAAATAATCAGGCAAAATCTGTTAAAATAGCCGTACCGATTATTCCAAGAGAGGTTTATAGAAGTTTTCTGCCTAAGACGGATGAGATATATTACGTTCATATCATAGATGACTTTATAGAAACCTCTTTTTATTATAAAGAGTATAATGAAGTTACTCAAGAGAGCGTAAAAGAGATTTTGAATAACAGGGAAAATAGAGAGAAGGAGAAAATGTAAGATATGGGATGTAAGATAGATATAGAAGTCAATAATGTAAAAGAGAGATACGAAATAGGATATGTAGCCAAGCAGGCGAGCGGTTCCGTTTTGATGAGAAGGGGCAAGGCCGTGATGATAGCGGCGGTTGCCAGAGATGACGAGATAGTGGATGAGGACTTTTTACCTCTTTCGGTTCAATATGTGGAGAAGGCTTACGCTGCCGGTAAGATCCCGGGAGGTTTCGTAAAAAGAGAAGCGAAACCCGGAGATTTCGAGACTTTGACGGCAAGAATAATAGATAGGAGTCTAAGACCGCTTTTTCCGAAAGGTTACGCGTATCCCACTCAAATTACGGTGATGGTCGTAAGTTCGGATGAAGAGGTGGATATGCAGGTTATGGCTCTAAATGCCGCCTCTTGCGCCTTGTATCTCTCCGATATTCCGGTAAACGTTCCGGTATGCGGAATAAGAATAGGAAAGCTTGATGGGGAGTTTGTCATAAATCCTACGAATTCTCAACTAAAAGAGAGTACTTTGGATCTATATGTAGCCGGAACGAAAGATCAGCTTTTGATGATAGAGATGAGGGCTATAGACAGTATGGAGCCGGATATCTTCCCTTATCCGGAGGTAGATCCTTTGATGGATCCGGCTATTGCCGAAAACGTAGTTATGATTCATAAAGTGAACGAAGTTCCCAATGAGGAGATCTTAAAAGCTTTGGAACTTGCTCAAGAGAGAATCTCGGAGGCCGCTAAAGCTTATGAAAACAGTTTCAAAGAGCTTAAAAAGCCTGATGCCGAGCTTGAGTTGAAAGATGAAAAGATAAACGAATCTCTCTATATCTATATAGACGAATTTTATAAAGATAGAGTATATGAAGCTATCAATCAGATGGCAAAAAGCGAAAGAGCCATCGAGCTTAAAAAGATAGCCAAAGAGATTTTGGAAGATGATATAGCCAAAGAGCAAGAGTGGGATCTGGAGCTTATCCAAAACGTTTTGGACGTATATAAGAAAAAGATCGTAAGGGAGATGATTCTAAAAGAGAGAAAAAGAGCGGACGGAAGAGGGCTTAAGGATGTAAGGCCGATTTCTATCGAGACGAATCTTTTGCCTTCGGTTCACGGATCTTGCCTTTTTACCAGAGGACAAACCCAAGCGTTGGTTTCGGTTACTCTCGGAAATACGCAAGATGCGCAAATGTATGATCTTTTGACGGAAAAGAGCGTAAGTTACGAAACTTTTATGGTTCATTACAATTTTCCGGGCTTTTGCGTGGGAGAGGCCACTCCTTTGAAGCCGCCAAGCAGAAGAGAGCTTGGACACGGAAACTTGGCAAAAAGAGCTTTAGAGCCTATTATCGTAAAGAGAGACAATCAAACCATAAGAGTCGTTTCCGAGATTTTGGAATCGAACGGTTCATCCTCTATGGCTACCGTATGCGGCGGAGCTTTGGCCCTAAAGGCTGCCGGGGTGGAGATAGAGAAGCTTGTAGCCGGAGTGGCTATGGGGCTTGTGGTGGAAGAAGAGGATTACGCTATTTTAACGGATATTTTAGGTTTGGAAGATCATGACGGAGATATGGATTTTAAGGTGGCCGGAACGAGAGAGGGAATTACCGCTTTGCAGATGGATATAAAGCTTGGCGGAATAGATAAAGAGATTTTAAAAGAGGCTTTGGATCAAGCTAAAGAGGCAAGAGAGAAGATTTTGGATATTATGGAAGAGGCGGCTAAGAAGATAGTAATAAACGAAGATCTTTTGCCATCATCTCACACCTTTAACGTCAATCCTTCGAAGATAGCCGATATCATAGGGCAAGCCGGAAAAACCATAAAAGAGATTATAGAGAAATTCGAGGTTTCTATCGATATCAATAGAGAAAAGGGAGAGGTTACCGTTACGGGAGATAATAAAGCCAAAGTTATGGCCGCTTGCGACCATATAAAAGAGATTTCTGAAAGAAAAAGCCCCGAGAGGAATATAGTGAAATTCAAAGAGGGCGAAGTGTATGAAGGGAAGGTCGTAAGGATTACCGATTTCGGTGCTTTTGTGGAGCTTCCGGGAGGAGTGGACGGTCTTTTGCATATTTCTAAGCTATCAAGGGGTAGAGTTGATAAAGTAACCGATGTAGTGAATGTGGGAGATGTGATAAAAGTTAAGATTTTGAGTCAAAAGGGGCATAAGATAGAGCTTGCACTTGTATCGAAATAAGGTAATTTTAACAAAAATTGGATATAATTTTGCCCACGAAGTGATAAGTAGGGATACGCAAGCCGAACGGACTTCGTTAAAAATC
>JAADDG010000073.1 GCA_013154075.1 Campylobacterota bacterium
TTATATCAAAATTTATTTGACTTCAAAATTATTAAGTACTATAATAATGCGAAAAAAATTAAGGTGAAATTATGAGTGATTGGAACAAATCGAGTTGGAGACTTAAACCCATAGTACAAAATCCCACATACCCGGATCCCGAGGCTTTGAATAAGGTGGAAGACACTCTTAGCAAATATCCTCCTTTGGTTTTTGCGGGTGAAGCGAGAGATCTTAAAAAGAAACTTGCGGATGCGACGGAGGGGAAAGCCTTTTTGCTTCAAGGGGGAGATTGTGCGGAGAGTTTCGCCGAGTTCAATGCCGACAATATAAGAGATTTTTTCAAAGTGATGCTTCAGATGTCGGTTATTTTGACATTTGCCGGCGGATGCCCCGTAGTGAAGGTGGGAAGAATAGCCGGGCAGTTTGCGAAACCGAGATCGAGCGATACGGAAACGCAAGGAGACGTTACTCTTCCAAGCTATAGAGGAGATATCATAAACTCCATAGAGTTTACCGAAGAAGCGAGAGTTCCGGATCCGTATAGAATGCTTAGAGCTTACAACCAATCCGCCGCCACTCAAAATCTTTTGAGAGCCTTCGCAAGAGGTGGTTATGCCGATTTGCATGAAGTTCATAAGTGGAATATGGGATTTGTCAGAGAGGGAGCCGTAGGAGAGAGATATAGGGATTTGGCCGATAGAATCACTCAAGCTCTTCAATTTATGGAAGCTTGCGGTATTACGAGTCAAAACTCTCCTCAAATCAGAGAGACCGTTTTGTACTCTTCTCATGAAGCTTTACTTCTAAATTACGAAGAGGCTCTAACCAGAAGAGACAGTTTGACCGGAAAATGGTACGACTGTTCGGCTCATATGCTTTGGATAGGCGATAGAACGAGACAGATCGACGGAGCTCATGTGGAGTTTTTGAGAGGGATAGACAATCCTATCGGTGTTAAGGCCGGACCGAGCATTACGCCCGATGAGCTTTTGAAATTGATAGATATTTTGAATCCTACCAACGAGCCAGGTAGATTGAACGTGATAGTGAGAATGGGAGCCGATAAAGTCAAAGAGGGACTTCCTCCTCTTCTTAGGGCCGTCAAAAGAGAAGGTAAAAAGGTGCTTTGGAGTTGCGATCCGATGCACGGAAATACGATCAAAACCTCCAATAATTACAAAACGAGAGTTTTCGATAACGTTTTGGAGGAGGTGAAGAACTTCTTTGCCATTCATAAGGCCGAAGGTACGTATGCGGGCGGAATTCATCTTGAGATGACCGGAAAAGAGGTTACCGAATGTATCGGAGGATCGGAGAGACTTACCGAAGAGGATTTGAGTGACAGATATCACACTCATTGCGATCCGAGATTGAATGCGAATCAAGCTTTGGAGCTTGCGTTTTTGATAGCCGATACCTTAAAAGAGGCGAGAGGAAACGTATAACCCTTTTTTAAAGGGGTCTCCTCTCTTTTACTTCGTAAAATATTTTCTACTTACATCCTTCAATTTAGAATACTTTATTTACCTCTAAAGAAAAAATCATATAATTATTTATATTAATCTACTTTCAAATCTATTAAGCCAAAAGAAAAAAGGATAAAAAATGCGAAAATTAGGTAGGGTTTTTCTGTATGCGGTTTTTATACTTTCTATTTTTTTAACGGACGGATTTGCGAAAGATCCCGCAAAGAAGGTGGAGGATTTCGTTCATAGACTATATAAAAACATTCTAAATAGAGAGCCGGACAATGCGGGAAGCAACTTTTGGGTAAAGAAGCTTTTATATGAGAACGTAAGCGCTACGAATGTAGCCCATCAGTTTTTTTTAAGTAAAGAGTTTGAAGAGGCTAATCTCTCCAATGAAGAGTTTGTAAAGAGAATGTATAAAACCCTTTTGGATAGAGAGCCGGAGCCTACGGGACTTGCCTATTGGGTAAACGAGATAGAAAAGCACGGTAAACTAAGGGATCAGATATTTTACGGATTTGCGCTTTCGGATGAGTTTACTAAGCTTTGTCATAAGGATTATGAGGTTTTGGCTCACGATAAAAATGACGAAAGAGAGGCTTTTATCGAGAGATTTTACAATATAGTTTTGGGTAGAAGAGCCGATAGAGCGGGGCTTGATTATTGGAATAACGAGTTAAGAACGAAGGCGAAGAGCGCGAAAGATATCGCTTTGGGCTTTTTTAATAGTAAAGAGTTTAAAAATAGAAATTTAAACGATGAGGATTTTTTGACGGTCGTTTATAGAACGTTGATGAATAGAGAACCTGATAAAGATGGGCTTGAGTTTTGGAAAAAGAAGCTAAAAGAGGGAGCGGGTAGAGATTATGTGGTAAAAGCTTTTTTGGATTCTCCCGAATTTAAAAACATAACCGAAAGCTATCTTGGAAAATATAACGTAGATATCAGAATAAACGAGATAATGGCCGCAAATACCAAAACCGTCTATGATGGAGATTTTTTCAATTTTTCGGATTGGATAGAGTTAAAAAGCCAAGAAGCAAAAGATATAAACCTATCGGGATATTATTTGAGTGATGATATTAACGAAAAAAAATTTAAAATAGGAGATGTCGTAATCAAAGCTAAAGGCTATCTTCTTGCTTGGGCGGATGAAGAGAACGCGACTTTAAAAGAGATTCACACCAATTTCAAATTATCCACAAAAGGAGAGAGCGTAGTTTTGTTCGATCCTAACGGAGATGTGGTCTCTTATATGAGATTTAGAGAGCAAGATAGCGATATCTCTTACGGTAGATCCCCTAAGGGAGAGTTTGTTTATATGCAACCTACACCACTTGATCCAAATTTGGGAGGGCTTTTGGTTTTGAAAAGATCGGATGAGCCCGAATTTAGCGTTGAAGGCGGTTTTTATAAAGACGGAATTACTCTCTCTTTTACGAATGTATCGGATAAGGACGAGATCTATTATACGCTTGACGGATCGGAACCTAACAAGCACTCTTTGAAATATACCTCTCCTATAAAAATAGATAAAAATACCGTGGTTAGAGCCGTTAGGTACAGCGAAAATCTTTTTGGAAGCAAAGTTGTAACCAATACCTATTTTATAAACGAAAACTCTACGCTTCCGGTTGTCTCTTTGAGTATAGATCCTAAGTTTTTGTATGATGATGAGATAGGAATCTATACCGTGGGTAAAAACGGTGCTCTTTCTCCCAACTGTTTCGGGCCTAAAGTGGCTAACTTTTTTCAAGATTGGGAGAGAGCCGCGAATGTGGAGTATTTCGATAAGGATAAAAAGAAGGCTTTCAATATCAATGTCGGAGTGGAGATTATGGGCAAATGCTCCAGAACCGTTCCTCAAAAATCTTTTGCCGTTAAGCTAAAGAAAAAGTATGGTGTGGATAAGCTTGAGTATAAGCTTTTTGATGATAAAAATCTGTATGAGTTTGAAGATTTCGTTTTGAGAAATTCGGGCAACGATTGGGGTAAAAGTATGCTAAGGGATGCTTTTATGCAGACTCTTATAAAAGATACTACCGATATAGATAGGCAAGCTTATAAGCCGGCTTTGGTATTTTTAAACGGAGAGTTTTGGGGGCTTTATAACATTAGAGAAAAAATCAATAAAGACTATTTGAAAAATAACCATAATGTAAAAAAAGTCGATCTCCTTGAGAATAATAAGGAGGTTTTGGAGGGAGATGCCAAAGCTTATGAAGAGCTGATCGAATACATTAAAAATAATGATCTCTCTATCAAAGAAAATTACGATTACGTAGTCTCAAAAATAGATATAAACGAGTTTATGGATTATGAGATTTCCGAGATATTTTTCGGAAATTGGGATTGGCCCGGTAATAATGTAAGATATTGGAGAGAGAGAAAGGATGATTCTAAGTGGAGATGGATTATGTTCGATACGGATTTCGGATTCTCTCTAAGAGATAGTGTTGCCGGGGTAGATTATAATCTTTTGGAAGTGGCGACATCTATAAACGACAGATGGCCAAATCCCGAGTGGTCTACGTTTTTACTTAGAAATCTTTTGAAAAATGAGGATTTTAAAGAGAGATTTATAGATAAATTCATGACTCATTTGAGTTTTACTTTCAATCCCGATAGAGTTAAAGATATTTTAGATAATCTCTCTTTAGTTATAGAGCCCGAAATTCCGAGAGCCTACAAAAGATGGCCTAAAATTCATCTCGAAGGGGATGTAAACGACTATTACAGTAATTACACCTCTATAGAGGAGTGGAGAGCCGAGATCGATAAGATGAAAAGTTTTGCCGACAATAGACCGGCGGTAGTAAAAAATCAATTAAAAAATAAATTTTCGATAGATGCCGATGAGGTTACGTTGAGTGTCAAATCTTCTAAATTCGGAAAAGTGAAGATAGAAGGGATTTTAGTAGATGGCGATTTTAACGGAAAATATTTCAAAGGCGAAAAGATTTCTATAAAAGCTTTGCCGAATGAGGGATACAAACTCTCTTCTTGGAAGGGATTTGACGGAGCGGATGAGAAGATAGAGGTGGTTATGGACGGCGATAAAGAGATAACTCCTATTTTTACTTTGGCTAATCCGCCGAAAGTCGTTATAAACGAATTTAATTATAAATCCGCTAAAGATTTCGATACCGGAGATTGGGTGGAGCTTTATAACAATTCCGATGAAGACGTGGATATAGGGGGATGGATTTTGAAAGACGACGATGACGATCATCAATTCATTTTCGAACCGGGATTGACGATTCCCGCAAGAGGGTATTTGGTCGTTTGTGAAGATATGGATAAATTTAAAGCCCTATTTCCTAACGTTTCGGAAGTTACCGGAAATATGCCTTTTGGTTTGGGTAAAAAGGGTGACGCTATAAGACTTTACAATAAAGACGGAATTTTAATAGATCAAGTGGTTTATGACAAAAGTTGGGACGGAGCTTACGGAAACGGAGCTACTTTCGAGCTTATAGATCCAAATAGTGATAACTCTCTCAAAGAAAATTGGAGAGAATCGAACTCCACCACTCACGGTACTCCCGCAGCGGCAAACGTTTTTTAGGAGAAGGAGTTTAAACTCCTCTCCATCTTCTAAGCGGTCCTACATCCACGTGCACGAATCCGCTTCTTGGATAGTATCCCACTCCGCCCTTTTTATAGTAATCCGATAGGTGCAAAGCTATTCTTCTTAAAGTGTGTAGAGGGAGTTTTGGGATCCTGATATCAGCGGCTTTTCCCAAGGTGTGGTAGCTGTGTTTCGCTACGCCTCTATGATGTTTTCTAAGCTCGTAATTTGTTTGAGGAGATCTATAGCCAGAAAGCAGTTCTATCGGCATGCCTCCGCTATATTTTTGGATGTAATGAAGAAGATCTATCAGCTGATTGTCGATCTGCATAACTTCGTGAGCTCTATAGTCGGCCATTAGATCGTAGATCTCGTTCATTGCATCTATATCATATTCTCCGTTTTCATAGTAAACGGTTTTGATTCTTTTGCCCGTATGGATATTGAACATTTCGATGGATCTTACATCCTCTTCTTCGCTTGCCAACATGGAGCTTGGCAAAATCAAACTTCCAAGAGCCGTTAAAGCTCCTCCTTTTATAAAATCTCTCCTGGAGATTTTTTTACTTTCAATGATATGAAAGTCACTGTTAAGTTCACTTTTCAATATCATTCTCCTTTGATGAGTGATAAACTATATACGATAAGTATATCGACTTTATGCATAAAGAATTAAACTATAATAATTATTATAAAAATTCTTTCAAGTTAATTTTATTTATCGTTCTATCTGTTTTTGAATGTGTCGGAGAGGTTGTCGAAAGTATTTTTGTTATTGGCGGCAAATTTAATATTTTCATTTTTTCTGGATTTTAAGACAAGAAGTTGAATTTTATCGTAATTGTATATATCGTCGTAGAGTATTATTCTACCTTTTTCATCGGCTTTGGCGGTTAAATAATTTATTATGATAGGAATTCTTCTTTTTAAAATTATCGTATCGTGTTTGCCCGAGTCTATTATCTCTTTTACTTTAAAAAAGCTTCTTCCCTCTCTTTCCACTATATATTTTAGAAGTTTCATGGGCTTTTGAAGTCTGATACATCCGGAGCTAAAATATCTCTTTTTTCTTCTAAAGAGCGATTTGTTCGGAGTGTCATGCATAAATACGGCAAAAGGATTGGAGAATTGAAATTTCACCTTTCCAAGAGGGTTGTAAATACCGGGATCCTGAACGAAAACGAAAGGGATTTTATCCTCTTCGCTAAATTGATACCAATCTATTTGGGTTACGTCCACCTCTTTTTTCAGCTTCCAGCTATTATATACGTGAATATTTTTGGAGATAAAAGATTCGGGATTGTTTTTTAGTTTTTTTAAAATATCTTTTTGAACTATCGTTTTTGGAACGTACCAGTAGGGATTTAGGACTATCGAAGATATCTGGCTATTGAATATAGGGGTCGGACGCTCCTTTTTGCCCACTATGACCGGGATCGATAGGATTGTTTTTCCTCTGTTTTTCAGTTTCATCATAAATGATGGTATGTTTATATCTATGTATGGATCGGATACCTTTTTGGGCATCCATCTGTATCTCTCCATACTTAGTTCTATTTTGTCTATCAGTTTTTCTACGGGAATGTTCATGGCTTTTATGGTTCTTTTGCCTATTTTTCCGCTTGGAAATATAGAAAATCTTCTTTGAAAATCTTTTACGGCAAGAAGGAGTTTTCTATCGTAAACTTCGGGATCTATCAAATTTTCGTCGGATAGTCCCAATCTTCTTCTAATGAGAGGAATTCTTTTATCTTTATCCTTATATCTTATCACTCTTCCGTAGGGTATCTTTTCGAATCCTCCTTTTTGCTCTATCTCTTTATAGTAGGATAGGGCCTTTTGAAGATTTTTGTAATCTTTATAGTGAGGAATTAGATCCTCTATCGATTTTTTTACGCTATCTTTTTGTAGATTATTGAAAGCATATTTTACGATATCGAAATTTTTCTTTCCCGCTCTAAGCCATTCGAATTTCTCTTTTTTTCTGCGTATTAGGCTAACGACTCTATTCCAATCGCTGATACCGTAATATAGATCGTTAATCAAAGAGAGATAGGCATCGCTAAATAGTAGTTCGAGTTTTTCTATCAATCTCTCTTTTTCATATTCCGATTTGAACTCTTTATCAAGCAGTTTTTTAGTAAGAGAGAATATCTCCTCTTTGTGGTAAAATGAGGGATCGAGCCCGTTTTTTTGACTATTTTTTATCTCTATAATGATCTCTAAAGCTCTTTTGTTGAAAGAGAGATCCGGATTAAACCAGATATATTTTTCTCCCTCTTTTAGGAAAGTAGTTTTAAGATCTATTATTCTATTTTCGTTTCTTAGTCCGGTTTCAAATATCAAAGTGGGATCTATTTGAAAAGTTAGATTCTCTTTTGAAGAATTTTCATCTTTTGAAGAGTTTTCGTCTATTTTACATAAAGGAAATTTTGAGCTTTTATTTGTGTCGTTTGTCGGTAGTAGTGTGGGTATGACGGTTTGGTTTGTTTTAGTGGTTGTTGAGTTCGGTTCTTTGAACTGCTCTAAAATTACTATATTATCTTCTACGCCAAACAGATATGATAAAAATAGGATGGACAAAAGAGCTGTTTTTCTCATACCGACTTTCTTTATTCAAAAATTCTTCTCTATATCGTCTTATGTGAATATTTATTTTATCCAAATTTGTTTAAATTTACTTTTTTGCACTCTTTAATCGCCACGCCTTCTTTTAAAGAATCGTCTATTACCACTATTTTATC
>JAADDG010000031.1 GCA_013154075.1 Campylobacterota bacterium
GGAGGTTTGCCGAGAGTTAGTGAGCTTTTTGAAGCAAGAAGACCAAAAAGCCCGGCGGTAATTGCGGAAGTGGACGGAATCGTTAGATTCGGTAAGCCTCTTAGATCCAAAGAGAGGATCTATATAGATACTGAAGACGGCAGAACTTACGAATATCTTATAGATAAAAACAGAGAGATTCTCGTTCATCCCGGCGAGTATGTTCATGCGGGAGAGAAATTGACCGATGGAGTCGTATCTCCTCACGATATTTTGAGAATTCAGGGAGAGAAGGCTCTTCATACATATCTTGTAAGCGAGATTCAGCAAGTGTATAGAAGACAAGGCGTTGCTATCGCCGATAAGCATATCGAGGTGATTATCTCTCAGATGCTAAGACAGGTAAAAATCGTAGATAGCGGAGATAGCGACTTTATTGTCGGGGATTTGGTAAGTAAAAGAAAATTTAGAGAAGGGAATGAAAGAATCCTTAAAATGGGCGGTGAGCCGGCTATTGCCGAGCCTACTCTTCTTGGAGTTACAAGAGCCGCTATTAGTGCCGACTCCATTATCTCGGCGGCCTCTTTCCAAGAAACTACCAAAGTTTTAACAGAGGCTTCGATAGCGGCTAAGATCGATTATCTCGAAGATCTTAAAGAAAACGTTATTTTGGGTAGAATGGTGCCGGTTGGAACCGGTTTTTATAAAGATAAAAAAGTGAAGTTAAGAAAAAAGAGAGACGAAGAAGATTAAATTTACTTTAATTTAAAGTTTCTCTAATATTTAGTTAAGTAAAATTGCAAGTATTTTTTAAAACCGTTAGAAAGGAAAAGATGTGCCTACCATTAATCAGTTGGTAAGAAAAGAGAGAAAAAAGGTGATTAAAAAGTCCAAATCACCTGCATTGGTTAAATGCCCTCAAAGAAGAGGCGTTTGTACGAGAGTTTATACCACCACTCCCAAAAAGCCTAACTCGGCGCTTAGAAAAGTTGCCAAAGTTAGACTAACGAGCGGATTTGAAGTAATCAGCTACATCATGGGAGAGGGACACAACCTACAAGAGCACTCTATCGTTTTGGTTAGAGGCGGTAGGGTTAAAGACCTTCCGGGTGTTAAGTATCACATAGTAAGAGGTGCACTCGATACTGCGGGTGTTGCTAACAGAAGAGTTTCAAGAAGTAAATACGGAACTAAAAAACCTAAAGATTAATCACAAAAAAACTAAAAATTATAAAAGCACGCAGGCGCTATCGATAAACCTTCGCGGATAGCGCTTGAGTAAATTTATAATTAAAATAAATTGAAGGAAGAAAATGAGAAGAAGAAGAGCACCAGTTAGAGAAGTTATGCCGGATCCGGTATATAAAAGTAAAGTTGTAACTAAATTTATTAACGGTTTGATGCTTGACGGTAAAAAGAACGTAGCTACTAAAATTTTCTACGACGCTTTGGATCTTATAGAGAAAAAGACCGAAGAGAAGGGTATAGAGGTTTTTGAAAAAGCTATCGAGAATATAAAACCCGTTTTGGAAGTTAAAAGCAGAAGAGTCGGAGGAGCTACTTATCAGGTTCCGGTAGAAGTTAGACCTGTAAGACAACAAACTCTCGCAATCAGATGGATAATCACTTTTGCAAGAAAAAGAAGCGAAAGAACTATGGTAGAGAGACTCGCAAACGAGCTTATAGATGCGGCAAACAGCAGAGGCGCGGCTTATAAGAAGAAAGAAGATACTTACAAAATGGCCGAAGCGAACAAAGCTTTCGCGCACTACAGATGGTAATAAAGGACTCTTAATATGGCAAGAAAAACTCCGATTGACAAGGTAAGAAATATAGGAATCGCGGCTCACATAGACGCGGGTAAAACGACTACTACCGAGAGAATTCTTTTCTATACCGGTATGAGTCACAAAATAGGTGAGGTACATGACGGTGCCGCTACGATGGACTGGATGGAGCAGGAGAAAGAGAGAGGTATTACTATTACTTCCGCCGCTACTACCTGTTTTTGGAGAAATCATCAGATAAACATTATCGATACTCCGGGGCACGTTGACTTTACTATCGAAGTTGAAAGAAGTATGAGGGTTTTGGACGGTGCCGTAGCGGTTTTTTGTGCCGTGGGCGGTGTTCAGCCTCAAAGTGAGACGGTTTGGAGACAAGCTAACAAATATAGAGTTCCAAGACTTGTTTTCGTAAACAAGATGGATAGAATCGGAGCGGACTTTTTTGAGGTCGAGAGACAAATTAGAGAGAGATTGAAAGCAAATCCGGTTCCTATCCAAATCCCTATCGGTGCGGAAGATAATTTCAAGGGTGTAGTAGATCTTGTTAGAATGAAAGCCCTTGTTTGGGAAGATGAAGCCGCTATGGGATCTAAATATGAGATAGAGGATATCCCTGCGGAGCTTCAAGAGAAAGCCGAAGAGTATAGAGAGAAGCTTTTGGAAGCGGTAGCCGAGACAAGCGAAGAGCTTATGGAGAAATATTTAGGCGGTGAGGAGCTTACAGAAGAAGAGATTAAGCAAGGAATCAAGCAAGCTACTATAGATATGGAAATCGTTCCTATGACTTGCGGTTCTGCTTTCAAAAATAAAGGTGTTCAGCCTTTGCTTGATGCTGTTGTGGATTTCTTGCCTGCTCCGACTGAAGTTGAGGCTATCAAAGGTCACTATGAAGATGGAACTGAAGTATCCGTAGAGTCTACAGATGATGGTCCTTTCGCGGCTTTGGCTTTCAAAATCATGACG
The DNA here is from genome assembly GCA_013154075.1 of Campylobacterota bacterium. Classification (GTDB taxonomy): domain Bacteria; phylum Campylobacterota; class Campylobacteria; order Campylobacterales; family JAADDG01; genus JAADDG01. Next base: position 2,730 of record JAADDG010000031.1, read on the forward strand.
GATCCTTTCGTAGGACAGCTAACTTTTATTAGAGTTTACAGAGGTATTATTGAGAGCGGAAGCTATGTATATAATACCACTAAAGGTAAAAAAGAGAGAGTCGGAAGACTTCTTAGAATGCACTCTAACAAAAGAGAGGAGATTAAAGAGCTTTATGCTGGAGAGATAGGTGCGGTAGTAGGACTTAAATATACTCTAACGGGTGATACTTTGGCGGCTGAAGAGGATAAAGTTATCTTAGAGAGAATGGAGTTCCCTGATCCTGTTATCTCCGTTGCGGTTGAGCCTAAAACTAAGGCCGATCAAGAGAAGATGAGTGTCGCTCTTCAAAAACTTGCTCAAGAAGATCCGTCTTTTAGAGTTACTACCGATGAAGAGAGCGGACAGACTATTATTTCGGGTATGGGTGAGCTTCATCTTGAGATTATCGTAGATAGAATGCTAAGAGAGTTCAAAGTAGAAGCCGAAGTAGGTCAGCCTCAAGTTGCTTATAGAGAGACTATTAAAAATACCGTTAATCAGGAGTATAAATACGCTAAGCAGTCAGGTGGTAGAGGACAATACGGACACGTATTTATCAAACTTGAGCCTCAAGAGCAAGGAAAAGGTTACGAGTTTGTTAACGAGATTAAAGGTGGTGTTATTCCAAAAGAGTATATTCCTGCCGTTGATAAAGGTATCCAAGAGGCTATGCAAGGCGGTGTTTTAGCCGGATATCCGGTTGAAGACGTTAAGGTTACTCTATATGACGGAAGCTACCATGAGGTCGACTCTTCGGAGATGGCTTTCAAAATAGCCGGTTCTATGGCTTTCAAAGAGGCTGCTAAGAAAGCTAATCCTGTTCTTTTAGAGCCTATTATGAAAGTTGAGGTTGAGGTTCCGGAAGAGTTTATGGGTGATGTTATTGGAGATCTAAACAGAAGAAGAGGACAAGTTAACTCTATGGATGAGAGAGGCGGTAATAAAATCGTCGATGCTTTTGTTCCTCTTGCAGAGATGTTTGGATACTCTACTGATCTAAGAAGTGCCACTCAAGGTAGAGCTACTTACTCTATGGAATTCGATCACTATGAGGAAGTTCCTAAGAACGTAGCCGAAGAGATTATCAAAAAAAGAAACGGTTAATCTAACCGATCCTCAAGAAAGGGGCTTCCGCCCTTTTCACTCCTTCTAAAATTTCCCTCCGATTTTCTAAGTCCCGGTAGCTCAGCAGGATAGAGCATCTGATTCCTAATCAGAAGGTCACAGGTTCGAATCCTGTCCGGGACGCCACTTTTTGCTTTTCTTTGTTTTTATCTTTTAAAAAGGAAATTATTTAAATGAAAAGAAATGTTTTAATAACCGGTTGTTCGTCCGGAATAGGCTATTTTTGTGCAAAAGAGCTTATGAAAGATGAAAATTATAAAGTTTTCGCTACGGCGAGAAAAGATGAGGATATAGAGAGATTAAAAAGTGAGGGTTTTGAAGTTTTAAAACTTGATTTATCAAACAAAGAGAGTATTCATAAGTGTGCAAAAGAGATTTTAAAGCTTACGGATAATAATCTATATGCGCTTTTTAATAATGCGGCTTACGGTCAGCCGGGAGCCGTTGAGGATTTGACAATAGAGGTTTTAAGAGAGCAGTTTGAGACCAATCTTTTTGGCACTCACGAATTAACAAGGCTTCTTATTCCCTCTATGAGAAAGAAAGAAAAGGGAAGAATCATTCAAAATAGCTCTATTTTGGGATTTGTCGCTTTTAGATTCAGAGGCGCTTATAATGCTTCTAAATTTGCGCTTGAAGGACTTAGCGATACTTTGAGGATGGAGCTTTATGGAAGCGGTATTTATGTATCTTTGATAGAACCGGGTCCCATTAGAAGTGATTTTAGAAAAAATGCTTTAGAGAAATTTTTAAAAAATATAGATAGAGAAAAGAGTTTTTTTAAAATGGAGTATGAGAAGAAGCTTGAGGCTTTAAAAAGTGATAAAGAGCCTCCTTTTACACTTCAAGCCGATGCGGTGTATGAAGTTTTTAAAGAGATTTTAGACTCTCCTAAACCTAAAGCGAGATATAGAGTAACCACTCCTACTAAACTTTTTTGGTTTTTAAAAAAGATTTTATCCGATTCTATGCTTGATAAAATTTTAATGAAAATAGAGTAAAATTAATAAATTGATAAAGAAATCGTAAAGAGGGTGTTTTAATGAGATTAGATAATGAGAGAGAAAGCAGTAACGTAGAAGACAGGAGAGGAAAAAAGGGAGCTTTCGGAGCTGGAATGAGAGGTGTGTCGATAGGAAGGCTTTTAATGCTTTGGCCTGTTATTAAGCCTCTTTTAAGAACGAAAGTGGGAATGGCTATTGTTGCGATAGGGTTTATAGCCTATATTTCCGGTTTCAATCCTTTGGCTCTAATTAGCGGCGGTTCTTCATCTTCTAGTACGGTAAATAATCCGAAAGAAGAGAAAGAAGCGGTTTTTATAAAGAAAGTTTTGGCAAGTACGGAGGATGTGTGGCATAGAATTTTACCTATGTACGGTCATAAATATAAAGATCCCGTTTTGGTACTTTATAGAGGTAGTACGGTTAGCGGATGCGGATATGCAAACGCTCAAATGGGGCCGTTTTACTGTCCTAACGATCAAAAGATCTATCTTGATTTGGGATTTTATGACGAGCTTGCCAATAAGCACAAAGCGGGCGGAGATTTTGCCCAAGCTTATGTTTTAGCTCATGAAGTAGGCCATCATGTGCAAAATATTTTGGGAATACTGCCTCAGGTACAAAAACTTCAAGAAAGAGCTCTAAGAAGAGGAAATAAGGTGCAAGCTAATCATTTGCAAGTGCCGGTAGAGCTGCAGGCAGATTGTTATGCGGGTGTGTGGGCGCATTATGCAAGAAAATATCTTGAGAAGGGAGATATAGAGGAGGCTTTAAACGCCGCCTCAAGAATAGGAGACGATACCCTTCAAAAAGAGGCTCAAGGTTATGTAGTGCCCGATAGTTTCACTCACGGAACTTCCAAGCAGAGAATGACATGGTTTATGGTGGGATTTAAATCGGGAGATTTGAGAGCTTGCAATCCTTTTAAGTAACGGAATTGTAAAGCTTTTTTGGTGATTTAATTTAATAATTTTTAAATTGATTTTTAGTTACACTAACTAAAAAAATATAAAAAGGATATGGATGAACGTTATTACGGGCAAAGTGTGGAAATTTGGCGATAATATAGATACGGATTTAATTATTGCCGCAAGATATTTAAATACCTCCGATCCTCACGAGCTTGCGAAACATGTGATGGAGGATGCCGATCCGGAATTTATAAAGAAATTCAATCCCGGAGATATTATCGTAGCCGGAGAGAATTTCGGGTGCGGAAGCAGTAGAGAGCATGCGCCTATCGCTTTGAAAGCTGCGGGAGTTGCGGCCGTGGTGGCGAAAAGTTTTGCTAGAATTTTTTATAGAAACGCTTTTAATATGGGACTTCCGATTTTTGAGCTAAAAGAAACCGATGAGATCGAAGAGGGAAATTTGATAAAAATCGATATGGAAAAGGGCGAGATTGTGGATCTCGATAAACATAAGAGTTTCAAATTCAATCCTATTCCTCCCTTTATGCAAGAGCTTATAAGCTGCGGAGGTCTTATAAATTATGCTAAAGCTCAATTGCTTCAAAGAGGGGAGATTTGATGAAAAGTTATAAAATAGCCGTTATCAAGGGAGACGGAATAGGTCCGGAGATCATAGACGAAGCTATAAAAGTTTTGGATGCCGTTTCCGTAAAGAAAGAGTTTGAGTTAAATTATGAAGAGTATCTGATGGGAGGGGCGGCTATCGATATTACCGGAGAGCCTCTTCCTAAAGAGACGATTGAGGGCTGTTTGAATTCTGATGCCGTGCTTTTTGGAGCTATAGGCGGAGAGAAGTGGGATAACCTTCCAAGAGACAAACGTCCAGAAACCGGTCTTTTGAAACTTAGAGAGGCTTTGGGAGTTTTTGCCAATATCCGTCCCGTAACGGTTTATGACGAGCTTACCGAAGCGAGCACCTTGAAGGAATCTGTCGTAAAAGGCGTAGATTTAACGGTAGTTAGAGAGCTTACGGGAGGAATATATTTCGGGCAGCCAAGAGCGATAGAGGGCGATAGGGCGTACAATACGATGGTCTATACCAAAGAGGAGGTAGAGAGAATAGCAAGAGTCGCTTTCGATATCGCTATGAAGAGAAACAAAAGAGTCTGCTCCGTAGATAAGGCCAATGTTTTGGAAGTAAGCCAATTTTGGAGAGAGATAGTGCAGGAGGTGGCTAAAGATTATCCGGAAGTTAGCCTATCTCATATGTATGTGGATAATGCTGCTATGCAGCTTGTGAGAGATCCAAAACAGTTTGATGTGATTTTGACCGGAAATATTTTCGGAGATATTTTAAGTGACGAAGCGAGTATGATAAGCGGTTCTATCGGTCTTTTGCCTTCCGCTTCGATTGGCGGCAGAGTGGGGCTTTATGAGCCTATTCACGGTTCGGCTCCGGATATTGCGGGACAGGGAATAGCAAATCCGATAGCCGCTATCGCAAGCGCTTCTATGATGCTTAGATACTCTCTTGGAGAGGAAAAAGCGGCAAATAGGATAGATAACGCTATAAAAAGAGCTTTGAGAGAGGGTTATAGAACCAAAGATCTCTCGGCATTCGGAGCAAAAGAGGTGTGCTCTACGAGTGAAATGGGCTCTATCATAGCTCAATACGCGTCGGAAGGATCATGAAAACTTTAACTTTGGCATCCATTTACGAACTTCAGGGCCTAAAAGAGGAGGCTCTGGAGATTTATAAAGAGATTTTGAAAAACGATCCCGATAATCAAGAAGCCAAGATTGCCGTAAAGAGGCTTTCCGGGATTAGGAAGAGTTTTGA
>JAADDG010000063.1 GCA_013154075.1 Campylobacterota bacterium
TTTTGCGTAAGATTTATAGTCAAATACTCTATCGGGCGGAAATTTTTCATCCATATAGTCTCTAAGAAGGGAAATCGCTCTAATTGAATTGTTTGTAGGAATTGTTCCTTTTATAAATGGAGGCTTTTTAAATTCTTTAACTGAGTTATCATTAAAAATATTTATTCTCCAATCTGGATTAATATTGTATTTTGAAAGATTAATGTCACATAAGTTATAATTTATATCTCTTTGTTTCCAAATAATATCTTCGCTTATCGCAAGGATCGGCGCTTCTCTTCTTTTTTGAGATTCTACAAGCTCTTTTGAAAAATGCTCCTCTAAAGCCATTATACCGATTTCATAACCGTTTACTTTTACGTCTACAAGAAAATATCTTGGAGCTAGGATATCGTTTTTTCTCATCATATCGAGAATCAAAGCTTCATATTGGTAATTTCTTGTTTTTGGATGCTGGATGGAGAGTTTTTTCATTCCGAAAATATATTTATTTCCTTTGACTTTTATTCTAAAAGAGAGTTTTTTAGGATCACTTAAATGATCTCCCCAATCACCTTTCAATCTAAGAGATGTTTTTACTTTCTCTCTCTTTTTTCCGTCATCTACTATAATGGTAGCCTTTACCCAATCGTTGTCGTTAGTAATTATGATAGGTTTCTTTTTATTTAAGATTTCGACTCTTTTTTGCTCTATCTTTTTCAAAGCTCCGTTACTCATATAAATTTCCAATACCGGAAGCTCTTGTTTGCTTATTTTCTCTCTTTTGATATCAAAACTTAGGCTATCCATATCTCTAAATAGATTTACTATAAAAGATTTTACAAATTGAGGAACGTTTTCATTTTTTTGTAAAGATACCAACTTTTCATGAACTATTTTAGGATGAGTGTATAGATAATATCCCCCAAAAAGGAGAGAGAAAGCTATTATGATAGGAAGAATGAACTTTTTTATATCCATTAAGTTATTACCCTTGCGTTATCCGAGAAAGCTATTTCATATTTTATACCGCTATTTTTCAAAGTATTTGATATCTCTTCAAATAGCTTGCTGTCAAATTTAGGAAATTCAAAAAGCGCTTCGATTCTCTCTTCGTTTTCATATAGTCTTTTTATTTTGTAAGGAGTTTTTTTAGCTTCCAATAGATTTTTGATCTCGTCAAGATTTACTTTTTTGTCTTCTTTCATTAGTACTATATCCGCAAATGTGGAAATTCCTCTAAGCTCTTTTTTTCTATCGAACATATAAGGTATCATTACTATACAAATAACCGCAAAAGCTATAATAGTGGGAAGTACTTGATTTGCTCCAAGTCCCAAACCTACCGCAATGGCTATGAAGATATACAAAAGCTCTTCGGGCTCTTTTATGGGAGTTCTGAACCTAACGATCGATAAAGCTCCGACAAGTCCTAAAGATAGGGCTATTGAAGATTTAATTATGGTGATTATTAAAATCATTCCGGGAATCAGCATCAAAAAAATAGGTAAATATTGTTTCGTATCCACTATGATTCTTGTGGATTTTCCTATTATAAAGGCCCAGATTACGGCTATAATGATTCCAAGTCCCAAATTTCTAAGCAGTTCCAAAATAGGAATATTGGCTACCGTATAAGGACTAAGCAGATCCATCTTTTTTCCTTTAAACTATTTTTTAGAATTTTTCTTGTGAGAATTTAAGACGGTATTATACAATCTATTGTGAAAATTTATGTTAAATGATAGGTGTAGAATTTATTATTTTGTAAAATTTTATTCAAATTTTTCGCTCTCTTTTTTCATTTTCTCAAAATACTTTTCGAATTTTTTAGAGATGCCATAGTTTTTTTCTATGTAGACTATTTCGTAATTGTTCTCAAAAGCGCCGTATGTCCAGTTTGCGGAACCGAATATCAGCTTTTTGTGGTCTATACAGATGGCTTTTATATGCATAATGCCGTTGTAGTCTCTATGAAGATATGGTTTTCCTTTCAAAAGGTAGATACCTATATTTTTGTATTTTGCCAGATAGTAGAGCATACTTTTTTCAAATCTCTTTTGATTATATTTTTTATCGAAAATTATCTCTACTTTTACTCCTCTTCTTGCGGCCTTTTTTATCTCGTTGGCTATTTTCTTGTTTGTAAAAGTATAGATGGCGGCCTTTATGGAGATTTTTGAGCTTCTTATTGAGCTGATTATCTCTTTTAAAGCCTCTTTTCCATCTTGCGGCAGGAAGTAAATCTCGCAAAATAGAAAAGAGGGCAGCAGCAAAAGAAACAAAACTCTTTTCAAAGCGTTTTTAGAACCTCTTTTTTCAGTTTTTCCTTATCCATTTTGCCGTATTGCAAAGGAATATACTCTTTATAGACGATTATGGATGGCAGCATGTAGGTTGGCAGATGTTTTTTCAGTTCAAAAAGTATGCTGTTTTTGGGTATGGGTTTTTGAGCGCTATAGACTAAAACTATCTCCTCTTCTATTTTTTCGTTCTCCACTCCGAAAACCGCGCACTGTTTTATTTCCGAAATGTTATCGTAAACTACGCTTTCTATCTCATAAGGGCTTACTCTATATCCTCTCGTTTTTATCATATCGTCTTTTCGGCTAACGAAATATAGATACCCTTCTTCATCTTTATAGACGTAATCTCCGCTCGCCACCACCGTCTCATCGATCAGATCGCCCTCCAAATCCAAAACTTTTTCTAAAATCTTTATACTTTTGAATCTTTTTGCCGTCTCTTCGGGTGCGTTCCAGTAGCCTTTGTAAATGCAGGCTCCTCTGTGAATGAGTTCTCCCACTTCTCTTGGTTTGCACTCTTCTTTATTTTCGTTTATTACGTATATCTCTACGTCGGGAACCGCTTTTCCTATCGAGTTTGGACGTATGTTGATTTGTGAGGGATCGAGATATGTGGATCTAAAAGCTTCCGTTAAGCCGTGCATTGAGTAGAATTTGGCGTTTGGGAAGTGAGTTTGGATATCTTTGATCATTTTTGCGGTAAGGTTTCCGCCCGAAGAGGTTACGGCTCTTATGTTTTTTAGAAATTCGCCTCTTGGTATTTTATGCGGATCTTCGTCGAACATTTGAGAGATGTGTATGGGCATCACCGGCAAAATGGTAACTTTATCGTTTATTAAATGGTTGAAAAAATCCGAAGCGAGCATATATTTGTGGATGGCCAACGTAGCTTTGTTGTAAAGAGCGCAAAATATCTGATTTAGCCCGTAGTCGAGGTTGAAAGAGAGCACTCCAGAAATTACGTCCTCTTTTTTGATATCGAGATATTTTGAGACTATTCTCGCGCCGTCCGTTAAATTTCTATGGCTTATTACGATTCCTTTGGCAAAACTGTGAGTGGCGTAACTATAAGTTATGACGGCGTTTGCGTGACTTTTTACATCACAAGCGTAATTGTCATCGTAGCATTTCAAAATCTCTTCAAAAGAGACTATCTCTTTTTCTATCGGTTCGAAAGAGATGATTTTGCCTTCGAAATTTACCTCTTTTACGTTCTTAATTTTCGTTTTGTCGGTTATTATGCATTTGATATCGCAATCTTTTATTATATGTTTTAGCTGATCCGGTTTATAAAATCTCGTAATCGGAACTATGACAAAATCGGTGGATAGAACGCTTAGAATGGAAATGACTTGGTTTATGCATTTGTTCGAGTAGATTCCTATTCTATCTCCCTTTTTTAAAGGTAGAGTGTTTAGGAATTTTGCTATTTTATTCACTCTCTTTAGAAGCTCTTTGTAAGATACTTTCTCTTTTTTCTCTATAAGAGCTGTTTTTTGCGGATAGTAGTCCGCGGCTCTCTCAAGCAGGTTTCTTATCGTATTTACCGTCATTGTATGCCCTTTGTCATTCCTATGGTCCAAATTTCGTAATTTTTATCGATAACGATTGACGGGATCAAATGGTGTTTTAAAATCTTTTTATAGAAAAAGTCCAAAATCGCCTCTATATCCTCTTTGGTTAGAACTTTCACGATTCCGCCGGTTATTACGATACTTTTTAGTCTCTCAAGCTTTAGATCGATGTAGAGCTCGTGATATTTCGATACTTTATAAAGTACTAAAAATATCGCAAGCTGCATCAAAATCTTTAGGCTCTCTTTTGAATTTTCCTCGAAAATGTTTTCGGTTACATTAAGATAGTTCAATAATTCATAAACAAACTCGTTATTTTTCGCACTAAAGATCAGGTTTTCTCTCGATTTATAAACTCCGAGTTTTTTGAAAACCAATCTGTCGTATTCGCTCTCCATAACGACGTTTTCATCTACGAGATCTCTGCTATAATGGATATCGGTAGTCGCTCCGCCTATATCTATGACGATAAAGGGATCTACGGCGTTTAATTTTTCTCTAACGAAAGGTAGAGCTTTATTGACTACGTACGGAGTAGGGTATATCTGATTTGCGGTAATTTTATAAAGATGTTTGATATCCTCTCTGCCGACTATATCTTCTTGATATAGGTTTGTTAAGTACTCTTTTAGCTCCTCTTCGTTTATCTGCAGACGATTATCTATGATATTTTTGAAAACTTTTATTTCGGGAACTCTTTTTTTCAAAAACTCTATATCGTTTTTTCCGCCCACATAAACGATATTTCTATATTTTACGTTTTTTAGATACTCTATTAACTTTTCGTCAAATATTTTGGCTCTATTATCTATCCCTCCCACTATTATCACCACATCCAAAATCTCAAAAGGCGGAGTGTACTCCTCGATTTTTGGATACAAAACGGTATCTATTATGTTTATTCCCGCATTGTAGGCTATATGTTTTGCGTATCTTATACTAAAAGATTCCGTAAGGCCGATAATAAGCGTGCTAAGTCCGCCGTTTGCGGAACTGCATATCTTTATATCCTCTTTTTTATATTTCTTGATGATAGGAGCGCAGGTATCCATTAAATCGTCACTGATGTCTTTGTCGAAATTTCTAAAATACTGTTCTATATTGCCGTTGTCGCAGATTTTGAAATAGGTGCTTCCTACGTCTATTAGAAGTTTGCTCATTGCATGATTCCTATATCTTTTATGATCTTGTCCACTATGGCTTTTCTGCCTCCTTTTACGGCTATTTTGGACTTTTCATATTCAAAGCAGCGCTTAGGAATGGGGACTTTTCCTTTTTCGTAGATCCTTATTGCGTTTTGCGGATCTCTTACGGTTATCACTTCGTTTGCGTTAATTATATGGGGAGAGAAAGGAACGTCTATGATGCCTTTTTTTATGGAGTTTAGAACTTTTCTCCAAAGAGTGTCCGCCGGATCGTTGAAGATGGCCTCCATCACGCTTCTAACTTCCTCTTCCAAAATCTCCTCTTCCTCTTCGTCGTTTATTTTAGGGAGATTTTTGAGTATTCTTATCATATATTTCGTATTGGCTACGGCTTGAGCGTTTGCCTCTTTGGTAGGGATTCCGAAAGCCTCTTCTTTCGTTTTGGTAATGATTTTGTTCGCTCCCACCAAAGCCGCTATAAAGGTGCTCATATCTATTAAAGTTGCCGATAGCTCCTTGTCATATGGAAAAGCTCCCATCCATTGATGGTATACAAGATGAATCTCGGTATCTTCGAATCCAAGCTTATCTGCATACTCTCTTGAGAGTTTTTTTAAGACGTTGGAGGTTACGATATCCTGATTTACCGATCCGTGCTGAGCGAAACTTACCGAAAAAGATTTAACTCCCTCCTCGAAAGCCAAAAGCATCTCTATTAGCTGAATGACTATAGTAATTACGGGAGGCACCATCGTAGCCGTAAGGGCTCCGAAAGATTCTCTGTTTATCGGTTCGTTAAATTGCGAGTAGTGAGCGCAAACCTTTTCTACATATTTCCAATATAAAAAGGCCTTATCGAGCGGGAAATTTTTGGAGTAGGGCAAAAGGTAGGTTATAGGTCCTCCCTCTATCTCGAAAATTCCGGAAGCCAAAGCCGTCTCTACCAAAAGTCTTGCGTCGGGAGTACCGTGGCGCAGACTAATTGGGGTATTGAAGTGAGTTACCATAACTCTTGTGGTTTTGTATCCGTGATTTATGAGGGGATAGCCGTTTAGCATATCGACTTCATTCTCTTCCGATAACTCAAGCATCTTTTTTGCGGTGGCGTAATCGTTTAGTCTGGTGTGGCTGTCTATCGTGAGAGGAAAGATGTCGGTATCCACCTTCTGAAACTCTTTATAAAGCTCGAACATCTTCTCATAAGTGGGAAAACCGCCTCTTGGCTGGGCTAAGAGTCTTTTTTCTTTTTTGAATTTGTAGGAGATAAAGAGTCTTTTATCCGCCTTTTTTACAAACTCCTCTATTTCCGCAAAATCGAACTCTTCCGCGTACTCGTTTCTGACTATCGCCTCTCTTTCTCTTTTAAAAAGGCTCATGATCTCTTCTCTTTTAAATATTTTTCCAAAATATCGAGTCCTTCGTTGAGGTCTATTTGATGAAATACCAGATCGAAACCGTATGATTTGTATTTTGGGATGATATCTTCGGCTTTTGTCTCTCCCACACCAAGATTACCGCCTATTACGAAAGTAACTTTATCGAAATTAAATCTCTGTTTATACAAAAACAGATCTCTGCACCAGCCTTCCGCCTCTCCGTTTAGGGAAGAGATCAAAAGCACGTCAGCGTCCGTTTCTATTACCGCATCGATAAACTCTTCAAGGTAGGTATTTACTCCGAGATTGAAAACCTCAAAGCCTCTTTCTTTTAAGGAGATCTCTATAAGTCTGTTTGCCACTACGTGAATATCGTTTCCGACTACTCCGGTTACAACTTTCATATTTTTTGCCTAAAAGGGGGAATGAATTTCGATATTTTAGCTTAACTTATTTTAAAATATCTTTTCTTAATAGCTAAAAAGGTTTTGAGATGAGAAAAGAGTATCTTTTTGTTTACGGAACTTTGAAAAGAGATTTTAATCATCCTATGCATAAGATTTTGGAAAAATATGCTCTCTTTGCAGGGGAGGGGTTTGTTTACGGAAAACTTTATAAAATATCTTGGTATCCCGGATTAAAACTATCTTTGCATAAAAAAGATAAGGTTTACGGAGAGGTATATCTTTTGAAAAATCCGAAAAAAGTTTTTGAAATTTTGGATAGATATGAGGAGTGTTCTAAAAGATTCAGTGTTAAAGAGTATAAAAGAGTGAAAATATATATTTCCACTCCTAGGATAAAGTTGAAGGGATGGATATATAAATATATAAAAAAAACTTCTGCTAATTTGCGAATAAATTCAGGAGTTTTTTAAATATTTATCATCTTTTTTAGTTCTTCTTCATCTATTAATTTTATACCGAGTTCTTTTGCTTTTTCATATTTTTTGCCGGGATCTTTTCCGTAAATAACGAAGTCGGTTTTTTTGGAGACCGTGTTTGTGACTTTTGCTCCCATCTCTTCGAGAATCTCTTTTAGTTTGCTTCTTGGAATAGATAGTGTTCCCGTTATAACCACCGTCTTTCCTGTGAAGGGAGACTCTTTGATTTCTTCTTTTTCGGGCTCTTTTGGTTTTATTATTTCAAGCAGTTTCAATACTTTGTCTCTGTTTACTTTCATAAACTCCAAAAAGGAGTTTGCCATCTCTTCTCCGAACCCTTCTATCGCCAAAAGATCCT
>JAADDG010000198.1 GCA_013154075.1 Campylobacterota bacterium
GAGCATTTAGGATATTTTGAAACAACCTCGTTTTTATAAGGACTTACAACCTCTATCCATTCGTTTTTAACTTCCTCTTCGCTTCCGAAAAAAATCTTGGCTTCCATACCTCTCCCTTTAGTTAATCTCAAAGAATTTTAACACAATTTAGACTTTATCTAAAAAATTATCATTTACTACCGCAAATATAGCATACATCTTTAGGCACATATGCGCTATGAGGAACATTGGCTTTGCTCTCCATCCTATCTCCAGGCAAAAGTTTCAGCGTAACGTCTCCCTCTTTGATATGAAGTTCCCCGTCAAGTATCCATCTAACCTCATTGTGCGGATGGGTATGCACGGGATAGGCCGTCCCCGCACTATCACACCATTTAAAGATATTAAAATATCTCTCACTCTCCAAAATCTCTCTAATTTTCTTCTCATCCGTAATACCGGTGTGAAAAACCTCAGCCATTTGACAACCTTTTATAGAAAATCATCCAAAGAATAAATTTTTATATCTTTCACATTTTTTAAAATATTTTTATCCTCCGTAACAAAAGCATCACAACCATGATAAATAGCACATTCAAGCTGTAAAATATCCTCAAAATCTATCTTTTTGCCATCTTCACAAGCTTTAGAATATAAAATAAGCGCTTCATCTAATATATCCGTAAAATTATAGATTTCAAAATTACTTTTTAAAGAGTAAAAAAATTTCACGACAATATCACATGGTGTTTTATTTTTAACGGCTATATATTCTATAGTCGTCAATATATTCTCACTTGTTGACAATATATCAAATTCATCACATATTTTAATATAAGCTTTTTTAGCTTTTTCATGATTAGCTCTACCCGGCAAAAGAATATCGAGCAAAATATTCGCATCAAAAAATATTTTATTCATACTTTTTAGCCTTGATCTTGCTATGAGTTCCCTCTTCTCCCTCTCCAAAAGCACCTATAAAATCCAAAAGCGCCCTCTTTTTAGCCTCTTTTTCTCTATCTTCTTTATTTTTCAAAAACTCCAAAACTTCTTTGGCATATTTCGGAGAGATATAAAGACCTTTTTGTTTTTTGGTTCTTTTATCTACCAACTCCAAAATATCGCCAAAAACCACACCTCTTAAAAAATCTCTAAATGAAACCTTCTTTATAGTCATAATAAACCTTTTATGTCAAATTTATAACTCTATGTCATTATAATTCAATCGGCAATATTTTGTCAATAAAAACTTTTAATCAACATTTGACAATTTCTATTGTTTATTATAATATTTAATAATAAACAAATATCTGGTTAAGAAAATCTATGTGCATAAACAGAATAATCCTAAAAACATTTGAATTTAAAAGCCCCTATCTCATACAAAAACTATCAGATGTTTTAAAAGAGATATTTAAAATAGAAGTTATCTATAAAGGAAGTATCCCTATACCCAAAAACGCCTACAACGCCTTTAGAAATCAATATTTAGCCAATACCCTTTTAGAAAGCCTAATATATTTTAGAGAAACTCCAAACGACGCCGTTTTGGGAATTACGAAAGAGGACCTTTACGCCCAAAATCTAAATTTTGTTTTCGGAATCGCTTCAGCATATTACAAAAGCGCTATAATATCTACCAAAAGACTTCACAACTCCTTTTATAATCTGCCACAAAACGAAGAGATATATCTAAAGAGAGTCTATACCGAAGCGGTTCACGAAATGGGACACGTTTTAGGTCTTCCTCACTGCCCTAATCCAAATTGCGTTATGTTCTTTTCAAACTCCATTTTAGATACGGATAAAAAAGGATACTACTTTTGCCCATCTTGTAAAGAAAAAGTTAAAAAGGCCCTTTGCCATCATTTCAAATAATCCCCAACTCTTTGGCATTTTTGATATAGATTTCATAATCTCTCAAAGAGTGGGTGACAAAAATCACATCTATCTCATAATAGAATCTCTCTTTTAGGTACCTATCCACCGTACTTAAAGCTATCAAAGAGGCCTCCTCGATAGGATATCCGTAAGCTCCGGTACTGATTGAGGGAAAAGCTATGCTCTCAAGATGGTAGGATCTTGCTATACAAAGAGAGTTTTCATAACATCTTCTTAAAATCTCCTCATCCTCCCTGCTTCCGCTATAAATAGGCCCTACCGTATGAATCACCCACTTTGCGGGTAAATTATAGCCATGCGTAATTTTTGCGTCTCCCGGATTCGCCCCTCCAAGCTTTTTGCACTCTTCCAAAAGCTCTCTTCCCGCAGCCCTATGAATAGCTCCGTCCACTCCTCCGCCTCCCAAAAGAGAGGAATTTGCGGCATTTACGATAGCATCCGCTCTCAATTTGGTAATATCTCCCTGAATTATCTCTATCATCAAAGATTCCTTAGAAAGTGATATTTTCCAAAAATTCTATCTCTTCTTTTCTAACTATTATAGCATCTATACAATAAGACATAGTAATTTGATTTTTCAAGATATAATAAGAGATGCTCTTTTTTATTTTGGAGAGTTTCTTGTAAGTGATATTATATACGGGATCGATTTTCGAATCTATGGAGCTTTTTACCTCTACAAAATGTAAAATACCATCTTTTAAAGCGATTATATCTATCTCTCCGAATCTCGAATAAAAATTTCTATCCACTATGGAAAATCCAAGACTCTTTAGATACTCACAGGCTCTATCTTCTGCTATATTTCCTTTTTCTCTACTCAACGAAAACCTTCAAAGATTTGAAACAAGCCGTCTTGGTAAGCTCGTCCGCATCGTCTCCGAAAAGATAATTGATTTTGCTTTGAGGATGGTGGAAAGTGGTAAAGAGAGTTCCCTTTTTCAAAGCGGAAGTTATCTTTATCTTCAAAGGGGCACTTCTGCCGTATCTTGAGATCAAAACGACGCTTTTTCTATCTTTGAAAAACTCTTCGTCATCTTTACTAACGAACAACAGATCATGTTCATATCTTGAGAGAAGTTTTTTGGACTCTTTCGTTTGAGCGTTGTTGTTATATAGACTTATCACTCTGCCGGTACTTAGATAAAAAGTCTTAAGATCCCCTTCTAAAAGCTCCTTTACCATCCCTCTTAGAAAATATCTCTTATATTTAAAATGTCCCTTCCCGTCAGCCGTTCTAAAACGCTCTTTGTGAAGGATAGGTGTATCCTCTTCAAAAACGGGCCACTGAAGACCTCTTGAGATATTCTCTTCAAGCTTTTCATAGCTTGCGCCCTTAAATCTTTTGGAGACTTTGTTTCTTACCTCTTCCCAAACCTCTTTGGAACTCTCATAGACAAAATCTTCTCTCAAAAGCCTTCCTATACCGCTAATTACCTCCCAATCATCCGGTAGATCGTTTTTTACCAAAGGTTTTGATAAATGAAGTCTTCTCTCGGCATTTACGTAGACTCCCTCCTTCTCATATGCGCTCTTTACCCCAAAAACGATATCCGCATATTTGGTTATCTCATTGTCAAAAAGCTCGTTTACTATCAAAAGCTCCAATTTCTCCAAAGCTTTGTGAATTCTGTTTTGATTTGGGTGAATATGGGCGATATCCTCCCCCATCACATAAAGAGATTTAATCTCCTCTCTCTCAATAGCTTTTATGATATCGGGAGTCTTAAGCCCCTCTATAAAAGGCTTCTCATAATCGGGATCATAATAGGGCAGACACCCCATATCGCAAGCGCCTTGGACATTATTCTGGCCTCTAAGGGGCATCAATCCGGCACCCTCTTTGCCGATATTTCCTGTCAAAAGCGCCAAATTGCAGATCGCCGAAACCGCATAACTGCCGTCTATATTCTCGGTAACTCCAAGCCCCCACATAATCATGGATTTCTTGGAAGCGTACTCTCTGGCCACCTCTCTTATAAGATCGCTTAGATACTCATATCCCTTTATTTTCTTGAAAAAATCCGGATTTGCGAAAGGATCTTTTAAAATCTCCTCTTTATACTCCTCAAACCCTTCACACCTTCGCTCTATAAAACTTTTATCATAAAGCTCCTCTTGCAAAATAACGTATGCAAGCATATTCAAAAACAAAAGATTCGACTCATAAGGAAGCACGGCTTTATAGGAGGCTATCTTAAAAAGGGCTATCTCTCTTATATCGAAAACGGCCAGTTTTACGCCTCTATTTACGCTATTTACCACTCTTGCGGCGGCTATCGGATGAGCTTCCGTCATATTGGCGCCTATCAATACCAAAAACTCCGCCTTCTCTATATCGTCAAACGGATTCGTAGCCGCTCCTTCTCCTATGACGGCTCTCATTCCTTTAAGACTCGGAGCGTGACAGACTCTCGCGCAATTATCTATATGGGGAGAGTTTATAACTTTTCTTGTAAATTTCTGAAAAATATATCCGCTCTCACAGCTCGTCCTCGCCCCTCCTATGGAGGCGTGGGCAAATCCGCCGTAATTATCCTTTATCTGCTTTAATTTCCATGCGGCGATCTTGTAAGCAAGATCCAAAGAGGGATAGACATACCCCTCTTTCGGGGATAGTTTATCGATCTCTTTTTTTATCTCTTTTGGAAGATAGAGAAGGTTTTTCATCAAAAAGGAGTATTTTATTTTGGCTTTCGGAAGCCTATTTGGAGAGTGGACGAAATCAAATCCGTATTTTCCCTTGACGCAAAGCTTGCCTCTGCTGACAATACCTTTGGGATCGGCTTTTATCGATTCGATTCGATTATTTTCAACTTCGGCATAGATATCGCATCCCACACCGCAATAGGTGCAAACCGAATCGATTCTCATAACTCACTCTTCTATGCGGATCATTGCGGGCCTTGAAGAGACGCTCTCAAGACTCTCTATCTCATCCAAAGCCTTTTGAATCATCTCCTCTTTGCAAAGGTGAGTGGAGAAAAGCAGGGAAGCTTTCTGACTCTCCTCGTTAGTAGGCCTTTGCAAAACGGCATTTATCGAAATATCGTACTTTTCAAAAACTTTGGCAATGGACGCCAAAACTCCCGGACGATCGTAAACGCACATTCTAAGATAATATTTGCTGATAATCTCGCTTCTTGGCATCAAAGTAAGATTGCTACTCTCCATCGCTCTTTTAAATCCAAGCATAGGAGATCCCTTGCCGACTCTCGCTATCTCGATCAGATCCGAAATCACCGCACTCGCAGTAGCATCTCCTCCGGCTCCGGGACCGTAATACATCGTCTCTCCGACTCTATCGCCTATTACGCTTATACCGTTCATCACACCGTCCACTTTGGCTATCATCTGATCCTTTTTGATCAAAACGGGATGAACTCTAAGCTCCACTTTGTGATCCACTTTCTTAGCTATCGCCAAAAGTTTTATGGAGTAGTTAAACTCTTTGGCAAAAGCGATATCTTCGGCGTTGATATTCTCTATCCCCTCTATCAGAATATCTTCGGGCTTAGCGTCTATCCCGTAAGCTATACTTGCCAAAATAAGAAGCTTATGAGCCGCATCGAATCCGCCTATATCGAAAGTGGGATCCGCCTCCGCGTAACCGAGATCTTGAGCCTCTTTCAAAGTCTCTTTGAAATCGCTTCCCTCGTTCATCATCTTTGTCAAAATAAAGTTGCAAGTCCCGTTCATAATGCCTTTTAGCGACTCTATATGATTTGCGCTAAGTCCCACTTTCAAAGCGTTTATTATCGGTATTCCTCCGGCTACGCTCGCTTCGAATCCGAAAGGCAGATCCTTTGCCAGATTTTGAAGCTCATATCTATGATAGGCCAAAAGAGCTTTATTGGCGGTAACTACGCCTTTGCCGTTTTTCAAAGCCTTGCTTACTATCCTGTAAGCCTCCTCTATCCCTCCCATAAGCTCGACCACCACGTCTATGGAAGGATCATCCAAAATCTCATCCGCATTATCCGTCAAAGGAACATCGACATCTCTTTTTTTAGAAAGATCCCTAACGGCCGCTTTTAAGACCCTAATCTCTTTTCCGGCTCTGGCACTTATAATATCTCTATTTTCTTTTAGTATCTTTATAACGCTTTCGCCGACAGTTCCTACACCTATGATTCCTATATTCAACATTACTTAGCTTCCCTTAGACTTTTTAGATATCTTTTCAAGTTTCTTGCCGCCTGTCTTATTCTGTTTTCATTCTCTATAAGAGATATTCTAACGTAATTATCCCCGGCTTCTCCGAAACCTATTCCGGGACTTACGGCAATTTTCGCTTCGGTTAGAAGAAGTTTGGAAAATTTCATACTTCCAAGATATTGAAACTCTTTGGGAATTTGAGCCCAAACGAACATAGTGGCTCTCGGTTTATTTATCTCCCAGCCGGCGTTTTTGAAACTCTCGCACAAAACGTCTCTTCTTTTTTCATAAGTTTTTATTATATTGTCCACGCACTCTTGCGGACCGTCCAAAGCTATCGTAGCGGCTACTTGAACGGGAGTGAACATTCCGTAATCAAACCATGATTTTATTTTAGCCAAAGCGGCTATCATTTTTCTATTTCCTACGAAAAATCCTACCCTCCAACCGGCCATATTGTAACTTTTCGAAAGGGTAAAGCTCTCAACAGCCACATCCTTAGCTCCCTCCACCTCAAAAATGGAAGGAGTTTTATATCCGTCAAACGTAATATCCGCATAGGCTATATCGCTTATTATATAAAATCTCTCTTTTTTGGCCATAGCCACAAGCTCTTTATAAAACTCTTTATCTACGGTTACGGTAGTGGGATTGTGAGGGAAATTCACCACTACGAATTTAGGCTTGGGTAAAGATTCATGCAAAGATCTCTTTACACTTCTAAAAAAGGCCTCCTGATCAAGCTCGTAGTTTTCGTTGTACTCCATTTTCATCGTAATTACGTTGGCTCCCGCTATGACAAACGCATGCGTGTGTATCGGATAGGCGGGATCCGGCACTATAGCTACGTCTCCGGCATTCGTTATAGCCTGCACGAGATGGACATACCCCTCTTTAGATCCCATAGTAGCGATAGCTTCATGTTCCGGATCGAGATCTACGTTATATTTTCTCGCATACCAATTGCAGATAGCAAGTCTTAGTTTATAAATTCCTCTGCTTGCGGAGTAGCGGTAGTTTTTGGGTTTTTGCGCAGATTCAATCAATTTGTCAACTATATGTTTGGGAGTGGGACCGTCGGGATTTCCCATACTAAAATCTATAATATCCTCTCCGGCTCTTCTGGCCTCCATCTTTATTTCGTTTATCTCGGCAAATACGTAATTTGGTAATCTATTGATGGTATTAAATTGAATTTCGTCAAACATTTTGCTTGTACCTTTTAAAAATTATTTAGATTGCTATTGAAAAAGACGAATTTTCAAACCTCTTTTGATGTTTGAAAGAGAGTAATAGTCCGATATTTTGATATATTTAGCATCCGGAGGGATTTGCAGTTTTACTCTTTTATCCCTATCTTTTTTTGAATAGTATCCCAAAATTTGCAAAGAAGAGTCATAAAAGACGACATTCGGATGCCACGTATCATTAGGATGAGCGGAAATCTCTATAAAAGATGCCGGTACTTTGATATTAAGCCAATAATCGTCAAGAGGCTTTTTCAA
>JAADDG010000196.1 GCA_013154075.1 Campylobacterota bacterium
TTCTATTCGGGGTGTGGCGCAGCCTGGTTAGCGTGCTACCTTGGGGTGGTAGAGGTCGCGGGTTCAAATCCCGCCACTCCGACCATTTTTTCTTCTCGCTTTACTCCCAAAAAAACCGCTTATTCTCTTTTAATTAAATAATTTGTAGTATAATCCGATATCTTTCAAATAGATTTAGAACACTAAAAAGGTAAGCGGTGTGAAGATATTGAAATATGTTTTTGTGCTGTCGCTACTATTCAATACTCTTTTTTCTTTTCAAATCAAACTAGATCAAGTATCCTCTTTCGGCGGTTTTTTAAAAGAGATAATCCATAAGCAAAATAATATTTTCATATCCACTTCAAACGGACTTAAAATATTCGATTCGTCCGACAAAACCGATATAAAGCTCATATCCAAAATAGATAATTTGGGATCTTGCGGGGGTATGGATATAAAAGACAATTACCTTTTTTTGGCGAGTATAAATAGAGGACTTATCATAATCGATATATCCGATTTAAAAAATCCCAAAATAGTATCCACTCTCTACTTTTTGGATGAAAACGCTCAAGATAGAGAAAAAACGGAGATAAACGGCGTAAAGATTAACGGAAATTTCGCTTATATGGCAATAGGCAAAAAAGGGCTTGCGATAATAAATGTATCCGATTTAAAAAATCCTAAGATAGATAAGATTTTGGATCTTGGCAATTATGTAAAGAGTTTGGATGTAGATGAGGATAATATATATGTTTTAACTGCAGTTTCTTTAAAGATATTAAATAAAAATAGCTTCGAGACGTTGTCTGTTTTGGAGTTTAACGGATATGGAAACGATATAAAGGTAAAGGAGGGTTACGCCTATGTAGCTACCACCGAAGGGCTTAATATCATAGACGTATCCAATGTCAAAACTCCCTCTTTAAGATCATCTTTGGATACGCAAGGTTACTGTCTGAGGGTGGAAGTTTTTAACGATTACGCCTATATAGCCAACGGAATAGATATAAAAATAGTGAAGGTTTCCAATAAGGAAGATCCGGTTTTGATAAACAGTTTCGGCAAATCGGGCGTAATGTGTCATGATGTGGAGTCGGACGGAGATTATCTATACGTTCTAAACAACGATAAACCTTGTGTTTTGGACATATCGGATAAAAACGATATAAAACCTCTCTCCTCTTTCGATATGGTCTCTCTTGCAAAAGAGATATTGATAGATAGAGATATAGCTTATATAGTAAACGATTATCAAGGGATACAGATAGCCAATATAAAGGACTTGAAAAATATTAAACTCTTAAGCGTATCGGATCTTGGCGAAGTGGTAAACGATGCCGTTTTAAAGGGCAATAAACTTTTTGTAGCGTTAAATAGCGGTATAAGCGTTTTGGATGTGTTTAACATAAGATCTCCTCAAATAATCTCCTCTTTTAATCTTGAAGGAGTTTCCAAAAGTATTACGCTTAAAGACGATTATCTATTCGTAGCCGATTATGACGGCGGATTGAAAGTGATGGATATCTCCAATCCTTATGAGATCAAACTCATCTCAACCTACGATACGAAAGAGAGCGCAAACTATGTAAAAGTATATGAAGATTATCTTTTAGTGGCGGAAGACAACGCTCTTTTGGAGGTATTCGATATAAAAGATCCCGAAAATTTGAAATTCATATCATCGCTATATCTGGATAGCGGATTTGGCTACTCTATCGATATAGAGAAAGATATCGCTTTTGTAGCCGACGGGGATAGAGGGGTTTGTGCCGTCGATTTGAGAAATATTGAGTCTTTGAACTTAAAAAGCTGCATAGAGACTTTTAATGCAAAAGATATCAAAGTGAAAGACGTGTAGCTTTCGTAGCGGACGATAAAGAGGGTATAGCGGTAATAGATGTAAGAGATCCTAAGAATATGGCTTTTTTGGATAGAGTATATTTGGAACACAGAACTCTTGGAGTAACCTTGAAAGATAACGTTCTTTTTTCCGCCAACTATTCCGACGGAATAAAAGTATATAGGGTTCTTACTCCTCCTAAAGATGTAAACGGTTTGAAAGAAACGAACGTAAAAAGCCACAGTCTGATTTTGAGATGGGAAATTCCGAAAGATGGAGGTTTTATAGATAAAATTAAAATTTTTAGAGACGGAGAATTTATAGGAAGTTTGGATGGCAACTTTACATCCTTTAGCGATTTAAATCTAAAAAGCGATACTCTTTATAGGTATGAGATAAAAACTTCAAACGCTCTTGGAGATTCAAAGGGAGTTTCGATAGAAGTAAAGACTCTAAAAACCGCTCCCCTTCCCGTAAGCTCTCTTAGAATAAAAGAGCTTAGGGGAGATAGGGTGGTTTTGGAGTGGAAGGATGATAGTGATAACGAGGATGGATTCGAGATTTTTAGAAACGGAAAGAAGATAGCTTTTTTACCGGCCGACTCCACTACTTTTGAGGATAGAAACGTTACCGTAAAAACTGATTACAGATACGGTGTAAGAAGCGTAAACGAGGCAGGGGTTTCAAATGAGGTTTTTATAGATGTGAAAACACCGAACGATATTCCGATCCCTCCCACATCTTTGGAAGGTATAGTCATAAACGAGCATAGCGTAAAACTCGTATGGGAGGATAATAGCGACAATGAGGAGAGTTTCGAGATCTTTAGAAACGGCTCTTTGATAGCGGAGGTCGAACGAAACGTCACATCCTATATAGATAGCGGTTTAGAGCCCGGAGTTTTGTATGAATATGGCGTAAGGGCTAAGAATTTTGCCGGAGTTTCGGCGGCCGATGAGATAAAAATAGAGATAAAAAGACTCATTCCTCTTCCTCCTACAAATTTTACCGCTTCGGCTTTGAGCGAAAATTCTATAATTTTACGATGGAGAAATAATTCCGATAACGAAGAGGGATTTGAAATATATAGAGACGGTGCTCTTATACATAGAGCAAATAGCGGTGAGAGCTCTTTTATAGATGAAAATTTGAAACCTGATACTCTATATAGATACTCTATAAGGGCTTATAATCAAAAAGGTTTTTCTGCGAAAGTAAGCGCCAAAGCGGCAACTTTCAAAATAGATAAAAATCCGCCTTTTAAACCGGAAGGATTCAAAGCTAAAGCTCTAAGTTCGAAAATAGTGAAACTCTTGTGGAAAAATAGGGATGATGGAGAAGTTAGGGGTTATAATCTTTATAGAGATTCCAAACTTCTTTCCTCCTTTAGCAAGGATACTTATTTCTATTTCGATACCGATTTGATACCCGATAGAGAGTATGTTTACGAGATAAGGGCTTTTAACTCAAAAGGTGAGTCCGAAGGAGATATCGTGAGAGTCAAAACCGCAAAATTTCCCACTCAAAAGCCGAAAGCTCCGCTCTTTTTGAAAGCTGCGGCTGTGGGGGATAGGATGATAGAGCTTCGATGGAGAGATAATTCCGATAACGAAGAGGGATTTGAGATATATAGAGACGGCGAACTTATTCATACCGCTTATCCGGATGAAAATCTCTTTTTGGATAAAAATCTTTTACCAGCTTCCTCCTATACCTATGAGATTAGAGCCGTAAACGATTTGGGCTATCTTGAAACTTTGAGAGTGGAGGCTAAAACTTTGAGTAGAGAGGATATGATAATCCCTCCCACCGACTTTTACGCCACTTTAAAAAGCGGTAAATATGTAGTGTTGGAGTGGAAAGATAATAGTGATAATGAGGATGGGTTTGCCGTTTTTAGAAACGGAGAGCCTCTTTTTGTAACGGGGGCGAATGAAACGGAGTTTGTGGATTACGGTATCGATGTAAACGAAAGCGAAGTTTATATCTATGAGGTTAGAGCCTTCAACTCAAAAGGATACTCTATCGGAGATAGCGTGAAGGTATTTTTAGATTCTATAAAAGAGCTATCCGTAGACTCTTTTAAAGCAAGCAAAGAGGGGATGCTCACTCTTAAGTTAAGCTGGATGGCAAAAGATACCCAAGGATTTGTATTTAAAATCTTTAGAGACGGAGAGTTGCTTTATGAAGCTAAAGATGGAGAGGAGGAGTATATAGACGATACGTTAACTCCCGATACGGAGCATACCTATACCTTGGCCGTTTTTAGGGGAGAGGAGAGAGTGAAGAGCTTGAATATAAAAGCAACACTTTCTTTAACGAGAGTGCAGAAATTTATTTATAATCTCTATGAAAGCGTACTTGAAAGAAGAGCGGATGAAGGAGGACTCTCTTATTGGAGCGGAGAGCTTGAAAATAAGAGAAGAAGCGCTCTTTCGGTGGCGAAAGAGTTTATAAAATCTAAAGAGTTCGAATCGAAAAATGTAGATAGTGAAAGTTATGTAAAAATTTTATATAAAACCTTTTTTGATAGGGAACCCGAAGAGAGCGGTCTTGAGTATTGGGTCAACTTGATCGATAAGGAGAAATATCCTAAAGATATGGTTTTTTATAAATTCGCTTTCTCTAAAGAATTTGAAAATATTTGTAAAAATTACGGAATAGAAAACTACACTTTAAAAGAAAAGAGAGAAGTTTTCGTAGAGAGATTTTATCAGATGGTTTTGGGAAGATCTGCCGATAGGGAGAGTTTGGAGTTTTGGAGAGATAAACTTTCAAATAAGGAGATAAGCGCTAAAGAGATGGCAAAAAGCTTCTTTTTCTCCGATGAATTCAAAAGAAGAAATATCTCCACTACTGATTTCGTAAAGATAGTCTATAGAACTCTTCTTGATAGAGAACCCGATAAAGCGGGGCTTGATTATTGGAGCGGAATGCTTGAAAAATCTCTTTCGAGAGAGAAGTTTTTGGATATGTTTTTAAATAGCGAAGAGTTTTCGGCTCTTAGTAAAGAGGGTTTCGTAAACTCCATATAGTTTTCGACAAGAGAGATCTTCTCTTGTCTTTTTTCATTCTACTTCCAAAAGTTTGATCTCCACTCTTCTGTTTTTTGCTTGTCCCTCTTTCGTTGCGTTACTTGCTATAGGGTTCGCTTTGCCGAGTCCTTTGACGATAATTTTGTTTGCATCTATATTTTTGCAATACATTAAATAATCTGCCACGCTTTGGGCTCTTTGAAGAGAGAGTTTCAAGTTGTATTCGTCACTTCCTATGTTGTCGGTATAACCGGTTATGACTATTTTTTTGGCTTTTTTATATTTTATGTAGTCTCCGACGACTCCTAAAGCCTTTTTAGCTTCTTTTTTTAGAGTGAATTTATTAAAATCAAATAGAATTCTCTCTGGAAGCATAAGTTTTTGTCCGTTTTTGATCTCGCTTATATCTATACCGAGCTTTTCTGGTTCGGGTTTTTTCTCTTTGTTTAAATATTTAGCTATTTTAATATTTGACAAAAGCACTCCGTATTTGGGAACGTCTTTGGTCCAAAACGAAATACCCCAAATATGTTTTTTGGTAAACGGGATCGAGACGACTCTTTTATTATCGACAAATACCCTATATTGTCCTCTTCTTAGGGCGATTGCTATATGGATTTTCTTTTTGAGGCTGCTTTGTTTGAACTTATATACGTCTCCGATTTTCATATTGATGGATCCTTTGCCGTAAGATTTGTAAACTACGTCGTAATCTTGCATTCCCCACTCTTCTTTATCCCACTCTTTTTCATTTTTTCCTTTAGTTAGTAGGCGAAATCTAAGAGGATAGTTTCCCTTTTTGTACGGAACGAAATCATACTCTATAGAAAACTCTTTGTTCGACAAATCTATTTTTTTATAGATATTAAATCCGTTTTTAGTGCTCGGAGCTATCCAGATGTGGTTGTCGTATTTGACGCACTCTGCCGGTTTTTCGGACTTATCGAATCCTTGCGGAAATTCTCCGATAGGGCATTTGCTAAAGTCGCTATAAAAAAGGATTTTCTCTCCGCTTTTAAAACCGACTCTACTCTTAGCCGTAACCAAATTAGAAGCGTTTGCGATAAACAAACACAAAAATAAGATAGATAGAAATCTCATCTCTCTCTCCTTTATTGAAACTTTCGGCTTGCACGGATAAAAAATCGGCTTAATTTCGAAACGGCTAAAGAGAGTTAGAGGAGGTTCACTCCTCTATAATGATGAATTCGACTCTTCTATTTTCTTGACTTTCTCCTTTTACGTTTTTTAGAGGTTTGCTCTCTCCGTAACCTTTGGCTACGAGTCTATCCGGAGATATTCCCTCTTTTATCAAAGCTTCTTTTACGCTTTTTGCTCTATCTTCGGATAGTTTTTGATTTTTAGCTGCATCGCCTACGCTATCGGTGTAACCGGCTATCTCTATTTTTAGATCGGAATGCTCTTTTAGAATAACCGCTATTTTTGCCACTATCTCCTCTCCTTTTGCCGTTAGGGTGCTTTTTCCGGTTTCAAACTCGATCTTATTTACAGCTAAAATCTCTTTAATTTGAGTATCTACCTGTTTGGCCTCTTTAGAGACGGTTTTAACCTCATTTGTTTCTTGCTCCTTTTTGATTGCTTGATTTTCTGTCTCTTTTTGTTTTTCTTGTGTGGTAGTTGTGTCGTTTAGACTCTCTTGATTTTCTTCTGCTGCCGTTTGGGTTTGTTTCTCTTCATTTTCTGACGTTTGTGAAGTTTCGTTTGAGTTTGTTTGAGTAGAGGCCGCGTTTTTAGCCGTGTCTTTGTTTTCATTTTCAAGAGCCGTATTTATAGAGTTTTGAGACGAGTTTTCTTTGTGATCTTGTTCAAAGATCTCTTTTGCTTTTTCCTCTATACTTTTTCGATCCGTTTCATTTTCTTTCTCTTTGTCGGCTGCAATTTCTTTGCTTTCATTCGTCATAGTAGAGATCGTATTTTCTTGAGTAACCGTTTGCCTCTCCTCTTTTGTTAAAGAGTTTTTGTGATCTTTTGCTTGAGAGCTTATAAAATAGATCATACCCGCTAAGATCAGTATGCATATAAGAGCACATAGCCATCTACCTATTTTCATTTCTACCTCCTTTTATTAAATAGAATTATTTTCTATATAAAAAATGATATAGAATAAAGAATAAGAAGCCTATTTTAGGTAAAATATTGTTTAATTTTTAAATTCTATTTAATTTTATTGTGGATTTTTGCAGGACTTTTTGAGTATTTTAAATTTCTGAGGTTCTACGGTGATGTCGGTAATTACCGTTCCTTCTCTTAAGTTTAAAATATCTTCAACTATTTTCGCAATTTCCAAAGGCTCTATGTAGCTTTCGCTATCATCCGTATAGGAGAAGTTTAGATTTTCAAAAAAGGGAGTTTTCGTTATGTCGGGATTTATGTTTATTACCTTAAGCCCGCTTTTTCGAGCTTCGCTAAATAGAGATTTTCCAAAATGTCTAAGGCCGGCTTTTGACGCTCCGTAGGCGGCTCCGAAAATAGCCGGTTTTATGGCCGATATCGAGCTTATATTAAAGATATAGCCTCTGTTTTTTTTGAGAGCTTTTAAAAATAGTTTGCTTAAGAGAATAGGAGCTTTTAAATTTAAATCGATAATTCTCTCTATCTTCTCAAAATCTATATCTTCATGCATTCCAAAGTACCCGACACCCGCACTGTTTATTA
>JAADDG010000043.1 GCA_013154075.1 Campylobacterota bacterium
TTGTGTAGCTTGTAGTGTTCCATTTACCGTCAAGAGAAGGTAGAGATTCGTAAGTGATTCTTACGTTTTTGTTGGTAAGCTCAGGCTCTTCCCCTTTTTTTATAAGTTGGGCGTTTAGGGTATTAAATGGCGGTAAGATGGAAAATACGGAATACTCTTTGTCCATACAGTGCATTCCAAGATCGTTCCATGCAAGAAGTCTATAGTCTCCTTCTGGGGGTGTGGGAGCGGGAGAGTAGTCGTCTGCCGGAACGTAGCTATTTGCCAAAACGAAAAACTCTTCGCTGGAGAGAAATTTATCCACTACGCTCTCTCTACTTTCTCCGTTTGCCAGTTTGTTTACCCAATAGTCAAATCCCTCTTTATCCGGATCTCTATCTAAGATGGTTTTGAAAGCTTTTTTGACGAACTCTTCATCGCTTACGTTTTTATTGGTAAATTCGGGTGAAAAGAAGAAGTATTTGACCATATATTTTAGATCCACTTTTTTATCTTTGATAGCGTTTTGCCAATACTCTATCTCTTTTTCGCCCGGTTCTCTATCCATGATGTAGTTGTAGAGTCTGTCGATGAAAGCTTGCAGTTTATCATCACTCGTATAGGGAGTCATGCCGTATCTTTTGCACACGTCCTCAAACTCTTGTGAGAATGCAAAGCCGTAGAATACTTGGCTTCTTGAGACTCCCTGACTCATTTGAGACAGCCAATAAGCCTCTCCCGCTTGATCGGGCTCTCTATCGAAAAAGGTTCTATAACATCTTTGCAGATACTCTTTATCGCTTAGATTTTGGCTTTTGAACTCTTGGCTAAAAAAGAACTTTTTTGCTACGTAGGTTGCGCTTTTACCGTCTAAAAGCTCCTCTTTCCAATAATTTAGACCGCTTGGATCCGCCTCTCTGTTTAAGATATCGTTATATAATCTTTTTACGAAATTTTCGACATCTTGAGAAGCGGCATGCGACAGGGTCGATAAAAACATAAAAGCTATTAACAGCATAGCCGCTAAATTGCGGGTTTTCATAATTTGCCTCCTATTAGAAATTTTTATAATTGAATTGTAGATGAGAAAAATGAAGATTTTATGAAAAGAGCTATTTTATTAATTATGCTAAACTATAAAAAGATAAATTTAAAAGGTGGGGAATATTTATGTATTTGCTTGTGGTGGATGACAATAGGGAGCTTATGTTTAGCCTAAAAAAGCTTTTGGAGAAAGAGAAATATAACATCTCTCAGGCTTTTTCCATCAAAGAGGCTTCAAAAGAGATTGAAGAGAAGAATTATGATCTGATACTTTTGGATTGGATGCTACCTGACGGAAGCGGTGTGGAGTGGATGGAGAAGATAAGAGAGGAGGGAATTTCTACGCCTATACTTCTTTTCTCTTCGAAAGATGAGGTTTTGGATAAAGTGGAGGCGCTCGATAAAGGAGCGGACGATTATCTGCAGAAGCCTTTCTCGCATATCGAGCTTCTTGCAAGAATCAGAGCTCTTCTTAGGAGAAATTTCACGAAGAAACAGACTTTTTTGGATTTTGGGATTTTGAAAATAGACTTGGCTAAAAGAGCCGTATTTGTAGATGATAAAGAGGTGAAACTATCTAAAAAGGAGTTTGAACTGTTGGAGTTTTTGGCTTTGAATGAGAATGTGGTGCTTACAAGATATCAGATAGCCGAACATCTAAGTAGAGATTTCGACTCGATAGCCTCAAGCAATATAGTGGATGCCCATATAAAAAATCTTAGAAAGAAACTCGGATGCAAAGAGTGTATAAAGACCGTAAGAGGCGTGGGATATAGTATAGAGAGAGTGGAGTAAAATTTAAAATTTTTGAGGAGGAATCAGTCGTCATCCTCCTCCTCGTGAAGCATTTTTTCATATCCCGGTTTCTCTTCGTGTTGCGAGATTGGATTTGAGCTTATCGTATAAATTACGGTTATGACGGATAGAGTCAGAAATACAAATGCTACCACTTTTTGAAAAAAATTTAGTTTTACGCTCTCTCCTTCTATATTTTTGTATCCGGTTATGATCGATTTTAGCGTTTGGTCCTCTTTGTGGAGCAGAAAATCCGTAAAAACTCCGGCTAAATGTATTCCTATGAGTATGAAAAGCAAAGTTGTCAAAGCTTCATGGAGCTCTTCGAAGATTTCGGACTCTTTCGAAGCGTCATACAAAAAGGCGAAAACTCCTCTTCCCTCTTCCGCTCCATAAGCCAACGCTCCGCTTAAAACCACAAAAAACAAAACTATAATGATAGATAGCATAACGAAAGAGGCCGCGGGATTATGACCTATATACTTTTTAGGAGGATTGAAAATATTGGTCATAAATTCTTTGACCTCTTGAATGTTTAGGTTGAAATCTTTGAATCTTGAGTATTTGGGGCCTATAAAACCCCAAACGATTCTAAAAATTACCAATACGCCCACTCCATATCCAAAAGCGCTGTGAATACCCAAAAGCTCATCTTCGTCAGATACCAAAAAAGCTCCCAAAATAAACAGCACCAAAAGCCAGTGGAAAATTCTTGTAGGTAAACTCCAGACGTAAGTTTTTTTCATCTTTCACTCCTTTTTATTTTATTAACCGAACGTATCGAAAAAGAGATTTCCCGTCCAATTAAACATCTCTTTGTAATTTTTGCTGCTCTCTTTGCCGGCTCCTCCGCTTACTTTTTTCATAGATTTCGAGCCTTCGTCATATTCGTATACCGCCGTTAACCAAGTGGCCGTACTGCTTGAGAGCGGAGAGTAACAAGCCGAGTTTGTTTTTGGTTTTGGATATAGCTCATATCCGTTTAAAGATCTCAAAATGGCATCGGCGCATATCTTTGCCTCTACGTTTGCTATGTGTCCGGCTTTGGGCTGAGTGCTTTTGTGCGAATCTCCTACGATATAGATGTCTTTTGCTATAGTGGATTCATAACTTCTTAGATCCACCGGCGCAAAGTTTGAGCTATCCGTTAGATGGCTGTTTATCACTATGGGGGCCGCTTTTTGGTTTGGTATTACGTTTAAAAGTGCGGCTTTTAGATGCTTTGAAACCCCTTGCTGTTCATATGTAACTATCAGATGGCTATCATCTACGTGTGTTACTTTCGCATTGCTTTTATATTCGATACCGTATCTGTCGAAAGCTTTCTGAAAGCTCTCTTTTTCCACTAAAATATCGTCATTTTCGTCCAAAACCACTACGTTTACGTGCAGATGTTTTTTATTTTTCAAATAGTCGGCTACTACGCATGCTCTCTCATACGGTCCCGGCGGGCATCTGTATGGGGCTTTCGGGATGGTAAGCACGAAAGTATCCCCGTTGTGTAAATTGTCTATTTTTCTTTTCAAAAGCAATGTTTGCTCTCCCGCTATCCAAGCGTGAGGTACTTTGTTGAAATCGTAATTGTTGGTTTTTATGAAATCTATTCCCGTCGCTAAGACGAGTTTATCATAATTTATGAAATTTTTATTATCGAAAAAGACTCTTTTATTTTTTTTGTCGATAAAAGAGGCTGTTTTGTTTATAAAGTTTATTTTATACTTTGAGCGTGTTTTTGAATAGTCAAACCTTAGCTCATTTATATTTTTTTGGCCGTTTAAAACGAGATTGCTTAAAATGGGAGATGTGAAATATTTATCTTTGTCTATCAAAGTTACATCCACACTATCTCCCGCCCAAATTTTTAGATATTTGGCTACGGTTCTTCCTCCATAGCCTCCGCCGATGATTACCACTTTGGGTTTGATAGTTTTCGCTGCGGCCGGGATGGAGGTCGCTATTGCGCTTATTCCCAAAAATTTAAAAAAGTCTCTTCTTTTCATTTTATCTCTCCTTATGTTTTTTTATTTTAGTCGTCATCTTTTTCTTTTTCATGCTCGTCGTCTTTTTCCTCTTTTTCAGCTTTTGGCAGACGTTTTAGGAAATTCTCCATCGCGGCTATTTCTATTTTGGTATAGCCTTTGGCCTGAATCTCCATGATTCCCTTTTTCTCGTGCATCTCTTTATATAGCTCGTCCTCTCCGGCTATCGAATCCCATTTTGTTACCGAAACGCCGTTTGTGCCGTGACATCCATAACATGCGGATGCAAGCAGTCTTCCGTCATCGGGTTTGTATGAATTGGTTGTAGGTGGAATTGCGATATCTTTGATATACTCTTTGTTGCTATGTCCGTTTGTGCTGCTTCCACAGCCAATTAGCGTCAATGTGATTGCGGATATTAAAATCATATTCTTTTTCATTTTTCTCTCTCCTATTTTGGGATATTTTCATTTTAGAGGAAATGTGTCAAAACAAAAGAGAAGGTTTCTTGACAGTTTCTTTACAATTTGGATGGAGAGATTTAGAAAGATTTGAATCTAAAGATGGCTTTTGTGCCCTTGTTTTTGCCTTCGCTATAAAGTGATAGATCTCCGTTTAGCAAAGTGGAGAGCTTTTTGGAGAGTGCGAGTCCGAGGCCGCTTCCCTCTTTTTTGTTTTTTGTGCGGTAGAACTCTTCGAAGATTTTGTTTAGGCTCTCTTTATCTATTCCTTCGCCGCTATCTTCTACGACTATTTCAAAGAAATCTCCTTTTTTTGAAGCTTCTATTTTGATGCCTCCTTTATCCGTAAATTTTATGGCGTTTGAGATCAGATTGGATACGAGATGTTTTAGCAGTTTTTTATCGCTACTTATTGAGAGATTTTCTTGGCAATTAAATTCCACTTTTAGATCTTTTTCGTCGGCTAAAGGCAGCAGCATATCCAAAACCTCTTTTAAAGCCTCGCAAAGTGAAAATTTCTCTATATGGAGATTGATTTTGCCGGATTCCGCTTTGGCTATATCTAAAATATCGTTTATGGTTCTAAGCAGATTGTACGCCGCTTGCTCCATTTTGGCGAGGTTTTCAATTTTTTCGATATCTCTTTCGTCTCTCATCATCGTTTGGGTTAGACTGAGTATCGATCCAAGAGGAGTTTTTAGCTCGTGGGACATTGCGGAGAAGAAGGAGTTTTTGGCTTTTAGTACCTCTTTGGTGTGCTCAAGAAGATCTATGCTTTGAATCTGCAAAGAGATCATTTTAGAAAGAGCGTTTATGAAAGTTTCGTTTTTGAACCACTCTCTTTTGGGATTTTTTATGCAGATGTAGCCGTCTTCATAGATGGATGAGTTTTCTATATCCATTCTTTCGATTTTGATGGAGAGGGGGCATTTTGTTTTGCCGAAATAGACCTCTTTTGAGAAACTAAATCTCTTTATCTCTTTTATGGAGATTTCGATTGTTTCTTTGAAGGTTTTGGCCGAAGTGATTTGGGATAGGAAGTTTATTAGCATTATGAGAGTTTCTAAGTGCTCTTTTCTCTCTTTTTGGAGTTTGTCAAACGCCTTTTTTGTCTCTTGCATCAGGTGATTGAAAGCCGCTACGAGTTTGGCTATCTCATCTTCCCCTTTTATCTCTATGCGTTCCGAGTAGTTGCCGGTTTTTATGATTTTATCTATTGTCTCTACGAAGGACTTAAGAGGCTTTGTGATTTTTGACGTAGCAAGCCATATAAGGAGCGTAATTAATGAAATAGCCGCCAAAAACGCCAAAATAAGCGTATTTTGAAGGTGATACAGTATGGAAAAAAGCTCTTTTTTGAGTGAAGCGTAGAGGATTTTCCATCCTTGCAAAACGCCGCTTAGCTCTTTTTGTAGTATCACGTATCTCTCTTTTTGAGTTTTGGGGATCTCTTTGAAAAAGGGTTTGTTTAGATAAGTTTGTAGGTTTTTTGGCGGGATCATTCTAACTATTACCGAGCTTTTCTCCGCAAATTTGGATAGATTTGAGAGAGGATATGCCAAAAGCAGATGCCCTATAAAAAGCTTTTTATCAAACGATGCGTAAATCGGGGTAAAGAAATAGAGTTTGCCTTTATCAAAAAAGTAGTTTTCACCTTTTTTAAATGTATTTATCAATTTTACAAATACGGGGGATATTTTTGAGTTTAGATTTTTATCGGATGAGGCGTAAATGATGCCGTTTGGAGCTAACGCACTTATTGTAATTGAGTTTTTCAAATCTCTGGCTTTTAGCTCCAAAATTTTGGTTATTCTTCTATCCGTATCTTTTACTATCAAATCATCCATAACTTCAAGTTTGGATAGAAAGGATATTTCATAAAATAGAGATTGAAAATACTCTTTTATTTCTTTGTTTTTGAATTTTGCCTCTTTTTGAAGATTGTTTTTGAATTTATCTATCAAGATGGAGGTTTCATATTTTTGAATATAAAAGAGCAAAAAAATAAGAGTGGATAAAATAGCTCCTAAAACCCCTATGAAAAGTTTATAAGAAAACGGCAATCTACTCCAGAAGACTTTCATTTTATCTCTTCTTCATAAAGTATTTTTATGTCTTTATCTTTTATATCCTCTTTGTACAGGTAGCAGATGCCGCCTTTAAAATTTTTTACGAACATCAAGGCGGCTTTTTTGCTTTTGAAGACTTTGGGAGGATGGTGGCCGTGGTAGTGGGCTTGCAGCCAATATTTATGAAGCCATTCTCTATCTTTTTGCAAAATTTTTTTTTCAAATAGTATTCTCAAAGGATTGTCCGCTTTTAGATTTACGGGAACTATTTTAATTCCTTTGATTCTTCGTATTTTTCCAAGATAGATTTTTACTACCTGTTTTTTAGTTAGTTTATCCAATGGAAAGGATTTGGAAGAGACGATAACGATTGCTTTTGCTTCTAAGATGGTTGTTAAAGAGATTATAATGAAAATATATTTCATTTTTATTCCTAAAACATCATAGAAAAGGAGAATGCAAAGCGATTATTTGTAACAGTATGTCTTTCATATTCTCCTTTGATTACGATGTTTGGCAAAGGTTTATAGATCCCTCCGACTGTGAAATTCCACTCTTTGAAATATAAAATATCGTCTTTATATTTTTCCACTCTAAATACGGTATCAAATTTTTGTAAAGTATGCCAAATATTTTGAAGATAAAAGTCATGTAGATAGATATTTTCGTCATTGATTCTTAGTGCCCATTCCGCTTGCCAATCAAATTTTATTCCCTCCTGTTTGATTGCGGCAAAATAGTATTTATTTTTATTATCTTTTTCATATTTAAAATATCCCCCTCCGCATCTTAGTTGGAAATATGAGTTTTCGAAATCGAATCCTAAAGAGTAATGTTTTTTTAGTGGGAAGTTATTATAACTTTTTCCTATATCTTCATTATTTTGAAAAGTAAAGATGAGATCTTGCAGATATGTTCCGTTTATGTTTTTTTTGTAGGATAGTCCGGTTGTAAACTTTGGAAACATATTTGTAACAAGATGCGGTGAGGAAGTAGTCGGTCTTAAAATATTTATGGGTATTGTATTCCAAAATCCTATTTCGGAGTTGAATTTTCCTATATTTAGCATATCGTCGTTTTCGAAATAGTAGGTTATATAGAGCCTTTCTATATGAATTTTTTTGTGAGTTTCTTCAAAATGTTCTTCACCTATTACTTTTTTGTAAGAATCGGAAAG
>JAADDG010000012.1 GCA_013154075.1 Campylobacterota bacterium
ATCTTGATAACAGCAAATATCTATTTAATTTCGCTCATGACAAAAAATTTTGGAAAGAGGTGTTAAAAGCTTTAAAAAAGATAGAAAATCAACTGTATGACGAAAAATATGTCAAACAATTCAACAACCTACAAAACAAATGGCTATCACTAATGACCATTGACGATATTAATAATACAAAAGTTCCTATAGAGAGACTCAGATACAATTTAAATCTTTTTGTAAAATATCTATACGATAATTACGAAACACTTCTGCAAAGAGATTTTAGAACACACTATCCTAATGACGGTATAAAAGATGTAGCCGGATATGAAAAGTTGGGAGTTCCTTTGGCCTCTCACATAAGAGCTTTCAGCTTTTTGGAAAACAATAAACTCTCTCTTGAGATTAAAAATCAAACAAGCAATCCAATACAAATAGATAAAATATATTACGAAGACAAAAAAGGAAGAAAATACTACATCACGAAAAATTCTTTTACGATTCTTCCTTACAAACAGGGAGAAAAAAGACATGTCGTTACAAAAACCTTCCCTTTAAATCCGAAATATCCCAATAAATACACACTCAAAATAGATTACCGCTACAAAAACAAAAATTTCGTAAAAGAAGCCGTTTTGCAGTTTAGAAATCACGATTTTGCTTTCAAAGACTTCTTAGAATTTGCAAAAGAGGCAAATAGCACTATTCAAGTAGATAGTTTGAATAAAAGAGTTACGTTTAAAACGGGAAATTACACCATCGACAAAAGCGTTTTCCTAAAAGGCAGCTGGGAAGTGGTATTTGAAAAAGGGGTAAATATACTTCTTAAAAACGGCTCTCTTTTCAAAATAGAAGGATCGCTAAAATCATTGGGAACTCAAAAAGAGCCGGTCACCGTAAAAGTAGAAACCGATACCTCTTTTAAGGATATGGGAAAATGGGGAGGTATTTTTACTCTAAGAGGAGAGAAAAAATCCGTTATTAAAAATACTATTTTTAAAGGCCAAGGCGATATTAATCTAAAAAATAGACAAGATTACTACGGTATTACCGGATGTATAAGTTTTTATGAAAACGAGGTAGAAATTGAAAACGGCTCTTTTATAGATATGCAGTGCGAAGATGCACTAAATATAGTAAAATCATCGTTCAAAATAGATAAACTATTTATCAAAAATTCCAGAGCCGACGCTTTTGACAGCGACTTTTCGAAAGGAGAGATCACAAACAGTAAATTTGAAGATATAGGCAATGACGGAATAGACGTATCGGGTACATTGATCAAAATAAAAAACATCTCCTTTAAAAATATAAGCGACAAAGCGGTATCCGTAGGAGAGGCGTCAACCCTTTACGGAGAAGACCTGTTTATAGAAAACGCCACAAGCGGGATAGTTAGCAAAGATCTATCGAAAGCCTATGTCAAAAACGTAACTTTAAAAAATATACGAGGAAGCGCTCTGCTTGCTTTTATCAAAAAAGCGGAATATGGATCGGCTAAGATCGAGTGCGAAAAATGCTCGTTTGAAAACGTAAAATATAAAGCAAGTCCTCAAATAGGAAGCACGATAATCGTAAACGGACAAAAAATGAAAGAGATGAAATTTACCAGAAAACAGCTTGAGGAGGCCGGGCTTGTCGTCAAATAACGAATATAGATACGAAGTGAAAATCCCTATGCAAAAGGGGCAGTTTATCCACTTTGAAAATTCCCTAAAAAGTTTGGGACTATACCCAAAAAGAGTCTATCAAGATAGAGTGGTTCACTCTATCTATTTGGATAACGCCAAATTCACCTCCTATTTAGACAACGTCTCCGGAGCAAGCAATAGGATAAAGGTAAGAGTTAGGTATTACGATAATGATACGAAAAATTTAAGACTTGAATATAAAACCAAAACCAACAAAACCTCCTCCAAAAGCGTTTTCGATATAGAAAATAAAGAAAATTTAGATCTTAGTGATCCCAAAAACATAAAAAAGCTTTTATCCCAAATAGAGATTCCAA
Organism: Campylobacterota bacterium; assembly: GCA_013154075.1. Classification (GTDB taxonomy): domain Bacteria; phylum Campylobacterota; class Campylobacteria; order Campylobacterales; family JAADDG01; genus JAADDG01. The sequence continues at coordinate 1,994 of JAADDG010000012.1, forward strand.
AAGAGATACTATCTTTATATCCGGTATTGGAAGTGGAATACAAAAGAAGCTATTTTACTTTGGCAAAAGATATCAGAATGACGATAGATAGAGATATAAAATACAAAAAATTATATCCGCTAAAAAGCGGATATTTCACCTCCTCTCCCGTCTATAGCGTGGTAGAATTCAAATATCCTACAAATATGCAAAGTCAATTCAAAAAGCTTTTATATAATTTGCCTTTTAGAATTTTTAGACACTCAAAATACGTAGTGGGAATGGATACGGCATGCGTTTTTTAATACTCTTTATTCCTCTTTTTCTAATAGGAGACGAAATTAAAGAAGGACTTTTAAAAATCTGGGACGACATCTCAAAAAGAGAATATAAAATAGTTATGGAGAAATTAAAAGATTGTAAAAAACCGAATTTCGAAATAAAAAAAAATAGTAAAAACAGATTTAATATATGTATGAAAGATAATGAAATAGTCTATATCAAAAGAGACTGCTTGGATAAAGAACCGACTTTCTTTCTACACATATATCCTAAAAACTCCCAAAAATATATAAATTTGGACTTTTTATCCACCGAACTGTTCTATTACAAGAATTTCTGTATCGGATATAAAAAAATCCCTTCCGTCAATTTTTCCAAAATAGAAACGGGACAATTTATCAAAAACGAAAGAATATGGGAAATAGATATCAAACCTTAAGATCATTTATGTAAAAAAGGAAGAATGAAACCGCCTCTCCAAGGTCTCGTCTCCATCTCATAGGGATAGGAGAGGTATATTCTTCTAAAGGTTTTCGGGGTATAACTTCTACAACTTTTACTTTTAGGTACGAAATAGATATCTATATACTCCTCTTTTCGATGTCTGTTATAGTAAGTAAAGCTATGTTTTCCCTCTTTCGGATCCCAAATAAGCTTTATCTCTTTCCTATTCTTTTTAAAGCATGCTTTAGAATCGGGCGGCAACGTAATATATAAAATTATCTTTACGCTTCCCTCACCCGTTGCGGCTCTATAGTAGTGCTGCACCGATTTTAGAGATATATCGTCAAAAAAACCGCTTTGCAAAACGAATCTCGATAGAGAGACAACCTTATCGAACGTCAATTTTTTATTGGGATCTTTAATAACGAAAGTTTGAGTGTTTATCTCATACTCTCCAAGCAAATCTTTAGTATATTCTCTCTCTCTTTTTACCAAGTACCCCTTTTTCTCAATAGCCGCTTGCAATCTTTTTGCGGTAACGTTATCTATGCCGTTTATGGTGATTCTATACTCCGGAATCAAAACCGGAGGCGTACAGCCAGTCATGATAAGGAGAGTAAAGAGTGTGAGGAATATCTTAACAAGTCTAATCATGTACGCCTCCTATCCGTTATTTTATCAAAAAAAGGATAAAAAGTAAAAAAAAGTTCAAAAAGATCCGTTTTTGATAATCTAATAAAACCTCGTTTAACCCTTTTCATATTCAACCAATGGAGATTTAGTTTGAATATTTATTAATTTTTTTAATAAAGTTATTATAAAATGCCGCCGTTGAAAAATAAAAATAAGGTTCATTGATGCAATTAGAAGAGTTCAAGAATCTTGTAATAAAAACAAGATGTTGTAGAAGATTTAAAAAAATTGATATAAAGTCGGAAGATCTCATAAAAATAGTACAAATAGCCGCTCTCTCTTCAAGCGCAAAAAATCTACAACCTTTAAAATATATAATAGTTTCACAAGATGAAGAGATAAAACAAAAAATATTCAAGCCTCTAAAATGGGCCGCCGCTTTAAAAGATTGGCAGGGTCCTATCGAGGAAGAAAAACCTTCCGCTTATATAATAGTACTATGTGATAAAAATATATCCGATTACTGTATGGTGGATGCGGGAATAGCCATGCAAACCATAATGCTCTCTTTAACTTCCATAGACCTATCGGGATGCATACTCGCAAGCATAGATAAAAACGAATATAAAAAAATTTTTGATCTGCCCGAGAATATCGAACCCATTTTCGCTATAGCGATAGGTAAAAGAGGAGAAGAGATAAAAATAGTTCCCAAAAAAGATTCGATAGAATATTTTAGGGACGAAAAAAACGCTCACTGTGTTCCTAAAAGAAGTCTTAACGAAGTTTTATGGAAAATTTTATAAAAAATAAAAGATTTTCTCTTTGAAAAGTATTTTATTTTTAAATAAAGATATTTATTTTTATATTTTAAGAATAATTATTGTCATTTAAAAAAAATATACTTTTTTATGAAGCTTTTCATAATAGAAAATTATTTTATGATAAGAATATTTAATTTTTCAAATTAAAAAGAGAATATATTAAATAATATAATTTTAAAGCTTATCGATAACCATATTTAACCGATTTTATGTTAAATGTGTATCAAAATTCAACAAATAAGCACAAAAATGGCAAGTATTTAACTTTTTAAAAAATTTTTCTTTACTTTTATAAAATTTTCGATATAATTGTGGGAGAGTGTCAATAAACAAGAGGAGTTTTTCCCGTGAGAAATTATTTAGCAGCTACATTAATAATTATTTCTTTGGAAAGTTTAAGTTTTGGCTTTAGCTTGAGGGACGGAGTAATCCAAACGATAGATACGAACCCTCAAATAAAAGAGAAAACCAGAGAATACCGGGCGATGAAAGAGCAGCTAAAAGCTACTTTTTCGGACTACTATCCAAAAATAGACATTACGGGCGCATACGGATATGAAAAGTCCAACAACTCCAATACCGGTTTCCAAGACAAATCTCTCCAAAGAAAAGAGGCCGACGTAAAAATTACTCAGCAAGTATTCGACGGTTTCGCCACCCATTACGGCGTAAAAAGAGACGAATTCAAAACAAAAGCGGCAAAAGCCGTCATTTACGAGAAAGCGAGCTATTTGGCTCTTCAAACGATTGAAACCTATTTGAACATACTTATGGATAAAGAGCTTATAGCCCTTGCCAAAGAGAATCTAAAAAATCATGAAGAGATATATGAAAAAATAAAAGAACAAACCCAAAGCGGCGTACTTGCCGAATCCAATCTCGCTTTGATTCAAAGCAGACTCGCTTTAGCCAAATCCAATCTCGTAACTTACGAAAACAGATATCAAGACGACATTACGAGATTCTACAAATTGGCGGGCTATAATGTAGATATAGAAAATTTGGAAAAACCGAGTTTCAATATAGAACTTCCCAAAACGTTAAAAGAGATAACTCAAATAGCCGAGAGAAAAAATCCGGCCGTAAAAGCGCAAGAGTATAACCTAAAAGCGGCCAAAGCGAATTACAAATACGCCCAAAACAATTTCTATCCTCATTTCAGAATAGAGGCCAACAAAGGCTGGAATAAAGATATTGCAGGAGTTAAAGGCAGACATTACAATACTACCGTTTTATTGAAGGCAAACTACAACTTCTTTAACGGAGGAAAAGATTTCGTAAATCTCCAAAAAGAGATAAGCTTGGTGCATAAAGAGAACGAAAAGCTAAGAGATATACAAAGAAAGATTTTCGAAAACTCGAGAATGGCATGGACTACGATAGAGCTTACCGATAAAAAAGAGAAATATCTAAAAAATCATATGAAATTTATAGAAAAGACTCTCAAACTCTATAAAGAAGAGTATAATTTAGGTAAAAGAAGTCTTTTTGAGATTTTGGATGCCGAGAACGAAAGCTTTTCGGCAAAAAGAGAATATGTAAAGGCTTATTACGATAGATTGGCGGCCAAATATAAGCTGCTTTATGTAATGGGAGAGTTGCTTGAGAAACTGAATGTCGATCTATCCGACAAAATTTGTCTTGACGTATGTAAAGACTCTCCGAGGATTTTAAATAGAATAGATATAGACGAAGATAACGATTATTAAAAGAGGAAGCCATAGAAAAAGTATTTAAAGACAATCTTTTAGACTCTTTACTCCTTTTTGCAAAACTATACAATATTCCTTTGAAAAAGGAGGAGATTTTATCATCTTTACCGATTGATAAAGAGAATCCCTCCCTGCTCTCCTCCGCTACGGCCCTATCTCCCAATTTCGAGAAAGCGGCCAAAATAGCGGGTTTCAATTCCAAACTCATAAAAGAACCGCTTGAGAAAATATCTCCTCTCTTCTTACCGGTCATTTTGATTTTAAAGGACGCTAAAAGCGTAATTTTAAAAGAGATAGATCACAAAAATAAAAAAGCCGTCATTTTGATACCGGAAGTGGAAGGCGAAGAGGAGATCGATTTAGAAAAACTAAAAAACGAATATTCGGGTTTTGCGATACTTTTGAAAAAAGAGCTAAAATATAAAGATCCGAAAGCAAAAAATTTGGCCAAAAAATATAAACACTGGTTTTGGTCCGTTATCTGGAAATATAGAAAAATTTATGCCGACGTTTTGCTCGCCTCGTTTTTGGTAAATCTTTTCGTATTAGCCATTCCTCTTTTTACAAGAAACGTTTACGATAGAGTCATCCCGAACAACGCTACCGAAACTCTTTGGGCTTTTGCTATCGGAGTGATAATTATTTTGATTTTAGATGCTATTCTTAAATATCTTAGAACCTACTTCTTAGAGCTCGCCGGTAAAAAAAGCGATATTTTAATGTCCTCGGCTATTTTCGAAAAAGTTTTAAACCTAAATTTAGAGCATAAACCTCTATCCGTAGGATCCTTCGCAAATAATCTAAAAGAGTTCGAGACAATCAGAGCCTTTTTCAACGCCTCTTCAATCTCGGCTATCATAGATTTACCGTTTGTTTTCATATTTTTGGCAGCTATCTACTATTTTGGAGGCTCTTTGGTAATTATTCCGATAATTACGATAATTATTTTGCTAATTTTTACTCTCATAGTTAGAAAGCCTCTTCAAAAAAGTATAGAAGAGAGCTACCACGTAGCGAGTGAAAAAAGCTCCATTTTGATAGAATTTTTATCGGCACTCGAAACTATAAAATCCTTCGCATCTCAAAACTTCTCCCAACACGCTTATGAGGAGATAACGGCCGATCTTGCTCAAAAGGGTATGAAAACAAAACTTCTATCGGGCCTCATATCAACAGCCACATCCTTTTTGATTCAGCTAAATACGGTACTTGTAATAATTTATGGAGTATATTTGATAAAAAACGAAGAGCTTACGATGGGATCTTTGATAGCTTGTACGATTTTGGCCTCAAGATCCATAGCGCCATTTGGACAGGTAGCCTCTTTGATATCGAATTACGAGCATACAAAAACGGCTTACGATACCCTAAACGAAATAATGAATCTTCCAAACGAACGAGAAGAGAACAAAACTTACATAAACCCCAAAAATATAAGAGGAGAAATCACTTTCAAAAACGTAACCTTCTCCTATCCCGGCCAAAAAGAGCCCGCTTTAAATAACGTCTCATTCACTATCAAACCAAAAGAGAAAGTAGCCGTTATAGGCAAAATGGGCTCCGGAAAAAGCACCATCGAAAAATTGATACTAAAACTATA
>JAADDG010000047.1 GCA_013154075.1 Campylobacterota bacterium
GCCTCTTTTTCAACGATCGGGGAATCTCCACAAAATATTACAGCGAATGCAAAGAGTACTACGACGCTCAAGGCTTCTATCACAAAGAGTGTGATAAAAATTTAATAGACTACAAAAAACTAAATCCTTTCGATAAATAACCGATCTTTCAATAAAAAAAGAGGATTTCGATGGAAGCTGCGGAAAAAGAGATAGAAGCTTTAGAAGAGGAACAGGAAAACGAACCCCACGATAAATACTTTTTAAGAACTCACAATAAAATCCCCGGAGACATATTCGGAAGAGTTGCGGAACTTAGACCCGGATATGCGAAAGTAAGCCTCATAACTACCGAGATTATGGCCGCCGATGAAAAAGGGCTATTAAACGGAGGAGTCATATTCGCGGCGGCGTTTTTAGCGGCTATGGCATCGGTAAACGATCCCAACGTCGCTCCCCTAAGCAGCGAATCGGAATTTTTAGCTCCCGTAAAAGTGGGAGATACCATCACTTTCGAAGCCTACGAAAAATTTCAAAAAGGCAAAAGAAGAGAGATAGAAGTAATAGGCAGCGTAAACGATATAAAAATCTTTACATCAACTTTCATAGCTTTAGTTTTTGAAGAGCATATCCTAAAATCAAAACTCCCCCAATACGAATAGAGTTTACATTCGTAACGCTCCCCTCTTTTTTCCTTATATTTTACTGATTTTAATAATATAAATAATATTTACAAACTACTTTTTCCAATAAAATATAGTTTACTTTAAATAAGTTTTCTTAAAAAAGGACATTATAATTAAAAGAACTTATTAAGACTATATTCAATATAATATTTTCAAGAAAAGAAAAAGGGATTACCTTTTTTACTTTTTACCCGAAAATAGCCCCAAAAGTCAAAAATAATTGCTAAAGGAGACTGGATCATGGAAATTCCGTTTTTTAAGCCGGACATAGACGAAACGGAAAAATCTCTCATAGACGAGGTTTTGGATTTAAGAGGAGAAAGTAAAATAGACAAGTTGGAAAACGATTTTAAAGAATACATAGGAACCACCTATGCCGTTTCTACAAACAACGGCACAGCCGCCAAACATCTTGCTATGTGCGCTTTGGATCTAAAAAGAGGCGATAAGCTAATCTGCTCCGTAAACGCTTTCCCTTCCGTAGCGGAAGTTATCAGACATTTTGATGCCGAACCGATTTTTGTGGATATAAACAAAGACGATTTCAATATGGATCCCGACAAACTCGAAGAGGCTCTCAAAAAACATAAACACAAAAAACTAAAAGGTATTTTCGTATCCCATATAGCAGGCCAGCCCGCGGATTTGGACGCTATCTACGAGCTTGCAAGAGAGTTTAGAGTCAAAGTGATAGAAGACGCTTCATACGCTATGGGAGCCGTTTATAAAGGCAAAAAAGTGGGATCGACCGGAGGAGACATCACCGTCTTTAGTTTCAATCCCCAAAGAATGAACGCGGTAGCATACGGCGGAATCATGGTAACGGAAAACAGCGAATTAAACGATAGAGCGAGACTTCTAAAAAGCCACGCTCTGGTAACCGACAAATGGGATAAGTACGGAAACTTGGGATATGTTTACGATGTAGTGGACATAGGCTGCAAATATGATATAAGCGAACTAAATGCCGCTTTCTGTAGCGCTCAGCTTAAGAAAAACGACAAATTCATTCAAAGAAGAAAAGAGATAGCGGAAATCTACTATCAAAAACTATCCGGCCTTCCTCATATCGAACTTCCCAAAAAAGTAAGAGAGCACAATTTCGATCTATTTATCATCAAAATAGACAAAAACAGAGACGGTTTCGCAAGAGCTTTGAAAGAGGAAGGAATCTATACGGGTCTTCATTTCATTCCTATACATCTGCTTAGCTACTATAAACACAAATACAATCTAAGAGTATCCGATTTTCCAAACGCTTTGGCAAACTATCAACAAATACTATCCTTACCGATCTATTCGGCGATGACCGATGAAGAAGCAAATTACGTATGCGAAAAAGTAGCGGAGATAGCTCATAAGTGGATTTAAAAACAGAATAATTTTATGGGCGGAAAATTACCTCTTCTTCCCCTCTCCGCCCCAAAAAATATTATCATATCTTCTGCTTCCATTTAGCGCTCTATATTGCGCCGTAGTAATTTCAAAAAGAAAACTCTCAAAAAAGAAAGATTTCCACATCGCAATAATCAGCATAGGAAATCTCACCGTAGGCGGAAGCGGCAAAACTCCCTTTACTATCTCTTTGGCAAAAAGATACGAAAACAGCGCAATTATCCTTAGAGGATACAAAAGAAAATCAAAAGGCCTATTGGTAATTTCTAAAAAGGGAGAGATTTTAGAGAACATAGAAAGAAGCGGAGATGAAGCTATGCTCTATGCGAAATCTTTGCCAAACTCATACGTAATAGTCTGCGAAGATAGAATCAAAGGCATCGAAAAAGCCAAAGAGATGGGAGCTAAGGTGATATTTTTGGATGACGGATTCAATAAAGCCAAAATCAAAAAATTAGATATCCTATTAGAACCCTCTAAGCCTTACAAAAACCCCTTTTGTCTTCCGTCCGGCCCGTACAAAGAGCCAAAAAGCTTCAAAAAATATGCCGATATCGTTGCTATAGAGGGAAAAGATTTCAAAAGAGAAGTTAAGATAGAAAATCCAACCGACAGGATGATTCTAATAACCGCCATCTCCAAGCCAAAAAGACTCGATCCATACCTTCCGAAAAACACGATAACAAAGATCTATTTCCCCGACCACTACTCTTTTGATAAAAAAGAGCTTCAACAATTGATACGCAAATATAACGCCACCTCCATTCTAACCACTGAAAAAGATGCGGTAAAAATGGAAAATTTTGCTCTAAATCTATCACTTTTAAAACTTTCCATAAAAATAGAAGAGCCGATTTTGAAAAAGTGTGACAATTTTGTAGACAATTTTGGTAAAATTCCCTAAAAATTACACTCGCTAAAGGAAATTTCTAAATTGCAAAAGAAAATACAAACGGTTCAAACCCTCTTAGACGCCCTACCCTTTATAAAACAGTTCAATAATCAAATAGTAGTCATAAAATATGGAGGAGCCGCACAGACAAACGCCCTTTTGAAAGAGAAATTCGCCCAAGATATAGCTTTGATGTATCTTGTGGGGATAAAACCGGTCATAGTTCACGGCGGCGGAAAAGCGATAAACGAGCTTCTCGATAAGTTGAACATAGAAACCACCTTCCACGAAGGCCAAAGAATCACTACCGATAAAGTGATGGAGATCGTGGAGATGGTATTAAGCGGCAAAATAAACAAAGAGATAACCACCCTTTTAAACCATCACGGAGCTAAATCGATAGGAATAAGCGGAAAAGACGCAAATTTCATAAAAGCCAAACCCAAAGACAAAGAGAAATTCGGCCTAACCGGGATAATCACTCAAATAGATAAAGAGGTGGTAACGAACCTAATAAACGAAAAATTCGTCCCCGTCATAGCTCCGATAGCCGCGGGAGACGACGTAACGCATCCCGGATACAACATAAACGCCGATTTGGCCGCAAGCAAAATAGCAACAGCTATCAAAGCCAAAAAAATAATATTTTTAACAGATACTCCGGGAGTTTTGGACAAAAACGGACATCTTCTATCCACTCTAACCGAAAACGATATCGAATATCTCAAAGAAAACGGAACGATAGCGGGAGGAATGGTGCCTAAAGTGGACGCCTGTTTGGAAGCTATAAACAACGGAGTGGAAAAAGCCCACATAATAGACGGCAGAGTCGAACACTCCCTTTTGCTTGAGATATTCACAAGCGAAGGAATCGGAACCGTTATAAAAAAATAACTAAAGGATTTTTATGAATTTTATAGAAACGAGAGGAAATGACGGAATAAGAAAAAAGGAAGTGACTTTCAGCGAAGCTCTGCTAAATCCGAGTGCAAGTTTCGGGGGACTTTACGTACCCAAAGAGCTGCCCCAACTATCCGAAAGTTTCTTCGAAGAAGCAAAAAATCTAAACTACAAAGAGCTTACATTAAAAATATTGGATATGTTCGATCTCGATATCGATAGGGAAGTTTTAAAAGAAGCGGTAAGTTTGTATGACAAGTTCGACGATCCAAACGATCCGGTACCCGTAAAAAAGATAGAAAACGATCTGTTTGTAATAGAGCTTTATCACGGGCCTACGAGAGCTTTCAAAGATATGGCTCTTCAGCCTTTCGGGCATATTCTCTCCCACTTAGCGAAAGAAAAAAACGAAAAATATCTAATCTTAGCCGCCACCAGCGGAGATACCGGACCCGCTACTTTGGAGACTTTCAAAAACAAAGATAATATTTTGGTCTCTTGCCTATATCCTGAGGGCGGAACGAGCGATATCCAAAAACTTCAAATGGTTACAAACGACGGAAAAAACGTAAAAGTCATAGGAATAGTGGGTAATTTCGACGACGCTCAAAGCGCCCTTAAATCTCTTCTTGCATCCAAAGCTTTCAAAGAGGAGCTTACGAAAGATCACATCAAACTAAGCGCAGCCAATTCGGTGAATTTCGGAAGAATAATTTTCCAGATCATCTATCACATCAAATCCTATATAGATCTTCTTAAAAAGGGTGAAATCGATAAGAAAGAGAAGATCTACATCATAGTTCCGAGCGGAAATTTCGGTAATGCTCTTGGGGCATATTATGCCAAAAAGATGGGCACTCCGATAGAAAAAATATTGATAGCTTCAAATATCAACAATATCCTAACGGATCTAATTACAAAAGGGGAATACGATCTAAGAGATAGAAAGCTTCTTCAAACCACCTCTCCCGCTATGGATATCTTAAAATCTTCAAACGTAGAGAGAATGCTTTTTGATCTCTTCGGGGCTGAAAGAACAAAAGAATTGATGGATTCTCTAAATAATGAAAATTATTACAAATTAACCGAAGAGGAACTGCAAAAAGTAAGAGAGCATTTCGATGCCACTTTCTGCGATGACGAGTTTGCGAAAGAGACTATCAGAGAGTATGCCAAAAAGGGATACGTCATGGATCCTCACACCGCCACATCCCTAAAAGCATACAAAGAATTGAAAAAAGAGCCTCTAAAGTGCGTCGCCTGCTCGACGGCGGAGTGGACGAAATTCGCTCCTACGATGCTAAACGCTCTAAAAAACGACGATAAAAAATATAGCGACAAAGAAGCTCTCGAAGAGATATCTAAAACTCTACATATAGAGATACCTCAAATCGTAAAAGAGCTCTTTGAAAAAGAGATAGTCCACAAAACGGTAGTAGAAACGGATAAAATAGAGGAAGAGATCCTAAACTTTATCCAAACTCACGCCTAAAACGGAATGGTATCCTCTATCACTTCTCCAGTTCCCGAAATCGTATCTCCCACCACATCGGGAGTTACGACATTAACTACAGCTCCCGTAACTTTAAAAGGCACGGCTACCAAAGATCCCACTCCGCAGCCTGTCAAAAATAGAGCCGTCAAGATGGCAAAAATATAACTTTTCATAATATTCTCCTTTTTTGAAATATTATATCGAAATATATTGAAAGAAATTCAATCGATAAAGGAACTCTATTAAAAACAACTTAATTGGACAAATTTTATCCAAAATAAAAGAAAATAACCTTAAATAGAAAATTTTTCTACTCTAAAGGAAAATTTATTTAATATTTTGTATATTTATACATTAACTTTTATATAGGAGCAAAAATGAAGTTTTCAAAGACAACTCTATCCGCAATTTTATCGGTGACAATAGTCTCGACTCTATCTCTAAATGCGGCAAATATTGTAAAAATACCCGCCTTTACTAAAAAACCGGCGATCAACTATGCCCAATCAGAGGCGATTTTACAGCTTAGAAAAAACGCCATAAGCAAAAATATGCTAACCGCGTCGTTTAAAAATCTACTTGATAGAACCTTCGGAAGCGATAACTATAAAGTGCAAATCTTTTCATCTTTTTGGGCTATGCATATTAAGGTAAACGGATACTCCACAAAAGATTTATTAAAGATATTCAAAAATAGCTCATTTGCCTCTTTCGTAGAGAGCGCTTCTCCAAATTATATAAATTCTATAAGCCAAGCTACGAACGACACCTACTATTCAAAACTTTGGGCTGTGGAAAATACGGGACAAAACGTAAACAACACAAGCGGCACGAACGATGCCGATATGGATACCAAAGAGGCTTGGGACATAGAGAGCGGAAACAAAAACGTAATAGTGGCCGTATTGGATACGGGAGTGGATTATACTCATGAAGATCTAAAAGACAACATGTACAACGGAAACGCAAAACACGGATACGATTTTGCGGGAGACAACGACGGAAACAATGACGACGATCCCATGCCAGATACTCCTTATGACGAAAACGGCCACTACCACGGCACACACGTAGCCGGAATCATAGGAGCGGTGGGAAATAACGGCAAAGGTATCAGCGGAGTGGCGCAAAGAGTCTCGATAATGGCTTTGAAAGTCTTCAGACCCAACGGCTACGGATACAATAGCGACATTTTGGAAGCTTTGGACTATATCTCCAAAAAAGTGGACAATGGAGAGAATATAGTGGCCGTAAACGCAAGTTTCGGAGGAAGCGGAGGAAGTCAGGACGACTCTATGGATAAGGCTATCGAGAAACTCGGATCTCAAGGAGTGGTATTTTGCGCCGCTGCCGGAAATGATAGCAAAAATATAGACAACGATCCCGTATATCCGGCATCTTATGACGCTTCAAACATAATAGCCGTAGCCGCTACGGATCAAAACGACCAACTCGCAAGCTTCTCCAACTGGGGTAAAAACAGTGTCGATATAGCGGCACCCGGCAAAAATATCCTAAGTGCCTATCCCGAAAACAAATATGCCTATATGGACGGAACTTCCATGGCTACACCCCAAATAACGGGCCTTGTAGCACTTTTGAAAACCAAATATCCAAGCGACGATCCTAACGCAATAAAAGATAAGATATTAAATTATGGAGACGAGCTCTCATCTTTGGAGGGGAAAATAGCTTCAAACGCAAGAGCCAACTCCTACAAAGCTCTAATAGCTTCAAACGAAGATCCGAACAAAGACGACGAAGATCAAACTCAAAAAAACAACCCTCCTCAAGCTAACGACGATCAGGCAAACGTAAAAGAGGGAGAAAGCGTAACTATCAAAGCTTTGGAAAACGATAGCGATCCGGACGGAGACGAGATCAAAATAGTCAGCGTAGAAAACCCTTCTTGCGGAAGCGTATCACATAATGAGAGCGAAGTGGTTTTTGACGCAAAAGATTGCGATGAGGGTACGTACAGATTCAAATACAGGATAGAAGATACGCAACAAGCCTCCGACGAAGCCACTATAGAGGTAAAAGTGGAGGCCAAAGAGGATAATAACGGCTGGGGATTTTTCGGCGGCGGAGGAAACTC
>JAADDG010000010.1 GCA_013154075.1 Campylobacterota bacterium
GAGAGGCTATCTGTTTCGATTCCCAAGAGGAAGCTATAAAAGGCATAATGGAAGGCAGAGTCAAAAAGGGAATGGTAGTGGTGCTAAGGTACGAAGGCCCCAAAGGAGGCCCCGGAATGCAAGAGATGCTATCCCCTACCTCTTTAATAGCGGGGATGGGACTCGATAAAGACGTAGCTTTGATAACGGACGGAAGATTTTCGGGAGCCACAAGAGGAGCGAGTATCGGACACGTATCTCCCGAAGCTGCGGAAGGCGGAGAGATAGCCTTGATCAAAGACGGAGATATCATAGAACTCGATGTGGACAACTACTCTCTTAACGTAAAAGTAAGCGACGAGGAGCTTGAGAGAAGAAGGGCCGAATTTAAACCGAAACTAAGAAAGATAGAAAGCAGATGGCTAAAACAGTACAGAGCTTTGGTAACCAACGCAAGCAACGGAGCGATTTTGAAAACTCCGGATGAAGACATCTAAAGAAGCCGGCTTATTAGGCCGGTTTCTTAAAACTATCAAACGGCGAAGGTTTGGCTTTATATTCGGTATAAATTTTTAGAACTTTATAGAGATTCAAAAAGAGATAAATGTTTGAAGCTATTATAAAAATACCCGCAATTTTAGGCAAAATCAACAAAGAGAGCACCGAAACGGTGTGGAATTTAAACTGTATTTTCAAATCCCTCTCATCTATCATCTCCTTCATCGTCGGCATATCGAAAAAGCCTCTACTACTTATATGAAACCATGCCAAAAAAGGAACTATTTTATAAAGCATCCCGCAAATCAAAGATATAACAAATCCGTAAACAAACAATACGGAATAGATTCTCTCCAAAACTTCGTTTCCGATAAACATATCCCCGACAAAAAGAGCTCCCGCAAGCACCAAAGAGTAGACGGACATCTCCCAAAAATCTATCGTTATCTCTTTTATTTTTCTTTTTCTGCTCTCTAAAAGCTTCAAAGACTCCAGCCCGAAATAGATATACCCCAAAACCGTCAAAATTATCGCGTATTTGAAAAAAAGAGACAAAACCAAAGAGCCGAAAATAAAAAAGGAGAGATATTTTTTGATATTTTCGTCAAAATCTTTAGTTACGTAAAACATCGGAATCACTTGATAGGAAACTCCCACTATCAAAAGCCCCACCCATCCGAAAAACGCAAATATTCCGTGAGAGGGCAAAACGAAAGAAAAGCTCTCCCCGACTTTGCCAAATCCCAACGAGGCAAGCAGGTGGCTACCCAAAAACAGAGCTATTATCAAAGAAACCACTGATAAAATCATAGCCCAAACGGTAGCGCTCTTATGGGAGGCTTTTAATAGTTTATACAAAGTGATAAAAGAGAAGATTCCAACCCCAAACAGCAAAAAAACCAAAGCTGCCGCCAAAAAAGAAAACTGTTCGAAAAAAAGCCCAAATCCGAACAAAAGAGTCCCGACTATCACGGAAACATGTATAATTTTGGCAAAAAACAGAGCGTTTGGAAAAGTAACCCCTACCAAAACGGGCAGCATCTGCTGCATCGCTCCCATCATAACCAAAGTGATAAATCCCAAAGTAAAAAGATGCAAAAGTCCCAAAACTTGAGGAGAAGATACGTCATAACCGACAAAAAAGAGTAAAGCCCCTCCCAAAATAGCAAAAAATGGAGCCGTTAGAAAAAATCTCAAAGGAGCTTCATAGGGAGGAGCTTGATCTAAAGATAGCCCCTTAAACATCGATCTCCTTTAAAACTTTATCTCTATCCTCTTTATAAAAATAGTAGATATGATAATCATCACCCTCTCTCTTCATATAAAAATCCATTCCCATGGAAGAGAGACGATTTATAACGCCCGTAGGCTCCATTCTATGAATCTGGTGCAAAAAGCTCTCTCCCGGAATAATGTTTTGAAGCTCCGATATAGCCATCTGCATAGGAGCGGGAGGATCGAACTCCCTTGTATCTATAACAAACTCTTTCATGCCTCAACCTTTTTCATCTCTTCCAAAAGAGCCTCTTTATCGAAAGGAAGCTGCTCGGCCATTGTGTATAGAACCTGCTCCTCTTTCATATTGTGCTGCTGAGTTAGAATCATAAAGGTCTCTCCAAGCCCTAAAGCTTTTTGAGTATTTTTTTCATTGATAGCCTCTCCGAGCTGATCGATAATGCTTCTTATTTGATTGTGCTCCATTTTCATAACATGGATAGGACCTTCTCCGCCTCCCATAAACTCCTCCATTTTAGGAAAAAGCACCTCCTCTTCCATAGCGAAATGTTTAAGCATCGCATTTTTAAAAGGCATATAGAGCTCAAGCGCCCTATCCCAATTCTCTTCGCTTATAGCGCTCTCTAAAGGAGCGTAGAGATTATCACACTCTCTATGATCATGAGTCATATAATCTTTTATCATCTTAAAGTCTCCTATCTCGAAAATTTTTAGATAAAAAGATACCATAATTTTTTATAAAAACCGCCAAAAAATCAATAAATAGCGATCGAAGGCCAAATAGAAGTTTTTAAGTTTTTTATAAGTTAAAATAAGTATAATTTCAACTCGAATTTAGAGACAAACCTCAAAAAACTTCAAGAGGTCAGATAGCTCAGTCGGTAGAGCAGGAGACTGAAAATCTCCGTGTCGGCGGTTCGATTCCGTCTCTGACCACCACTCCTCCTTTTTTGTATCAATTATAAATCCAAACTTTTATAAAAAATCCTTAGGCGTTTGAACCTTTACGGTTTGACGCCTTTTTTTATTTTTGTTTCTTTGTCAATTGAAAGCCGTAATTGATAATTTTCAAAAAATTCTTTATATCAATCCAATAAACTTTCCTAAAAATATATTTTTATGTTAAAATTACATTTAAAAAAATTGATACAAAAGGAGTAAAGAATGTCAAGGCATACATTCGAAACGGAAGTTAGTCAACTGCTTCATCTAATGACCCATTCACTATATTCAAACAAAGAGATATTTCTAAGAGAGCTTATATCAAACGCTTCGGATGCACTTGATAAACTAAATTATCTAACTTTAACAGATGATAGATTTAAACAACTTAAATATGAACCGAGAATAGACATAAAAATAGACAAAGAGAACAAAACTCTAACCGTAGCCGATACCGGTATAGGAATGAACGAAGAGGATTTGGTGGAGAATCTCGGAACGATAGCCAGAAGCGGAACCAAATCTTTTATAGAGAAATTAAGCGGTGATGCCAAAAAAGACTCTTTGCTTATCGGACAATTCGGAGTCGGTTTCTATTCGGCCTTCATGGTGGCGGATAAAATAGAGGTTTTGACCAAAAAAGCGGGAGAAGATAAAGCTTACTTATGGGTTAGCGAAGGAAAAGGCGAATATGAGATAAAAGAGGCCCAAAAAGAGAGCCACGGAACGGAAATCAAACTGCACATCAAAGAGGGAGAAGAGGAGTTTTTAGAAAGCTATAGAATAGAATCGATAGTAAAAAAATATTCAAATCACATTCCTTTCCCTATCTATCTCGAAGAAGAGGTGGAAAAAGAGGGCAAAAAAGAGAAGGAAGTAAGACAAATCAACAAAGCTTCGGCTCTTTGGAGACTTCCAAAAAGCGAAATCAGCGACGAAGAGTACAAAGATTTCTACAAACAAATCTCTCACGACGATAACGACCCGCTTCTTTGGATCCATACCAAAGCCGAAGGAACGATCGAATACACCACACTCTTTTACATACCGAGCGAACCGCCTATAGATCTATATAGAGTGGATTATCAATCGGGAGTGAAGCTGTATGTAAAGAGAGTGTTTATAACCGATGACGATAAGGAGCTATTGCCTACTTATTTGAGATTTGTTAGAGGAATCATCGACGTAGAGGATATCCCTCTAAACATAAGCAGAGAGATGCTTCAGCAAAATACCGTTTTGATGAAAGTTAAAAAAGCCTCTACCAAAAAGATTCTAACGGAGCTTAAAAAGCTAAAAGAGAAAGATAGAGAAAAATATATCGAATTTTTCAAAAAATTCGGAAAGGTATTGAAAGAAGGGCTTTACAGCGATTTTGAAAACAGAGATCTTTTGCTCGATCTGATGCTCTTTAAATCCTCAAAAAGAGAAGGATATATAGATCTTGCCCAATACAAAGAGGCGATGAAAGAGGATCAAAAAGCGATCTACTACATAACGGGAGAGAATGAATCGCTTCTTAGAAATTCGCCTCTAATAGAGCAGTTTAAAAAGAGAGATATCGAAGTGCTGCTTATGGATGATGAGATAGATACTATCGTTTTGCCGATGGTGCCAAGCTACAAAGATATTCCTTTCAAATCGGTAACTACTACCGATGTAGAAGAGGATTTGGGACTGAAACTTGAAAAAGCCGACGAGGAGAAATACAAAGAGCTTATCGTAAAAATGAAAGAGATCCTAAAAGATGAGGTAAAAGACGTAAAAGTCTCAAACAGACTAAGCGATTCTCCGGCTTGCTTGGTATTTGACAAAAACGATCCGGATTACCAAATGCAACAGATGCTAAAACAGATGGGACAAACCGAACTTCCTAAAGTAAAACCCATCTTAGAGATTAATCCGGAACATGAAATATTCAACAAAATCATCCTAAAAAACGATTACGGCGCTCTTTATGAGATAGCTCCCGTAATTTTGGATGAAGCCAAACTAAGTGAAGGAATGGAGATAGACGATATTTGGGAGTTTACGAAAAGATTAAACAAACTCATAGCCAAAGCCATCTAAAAGGGCGGTCTATCACCGCCTTTTAAATAGCGATAAAAAAAAGAAAACGGAAGCTGTCAAAATAATGGCGGGAGTAGCGGAAATATCGTAGCTATACGAAATATACAAACCCGCTATACAAAAAACGAAAGCCAAAACCCCCGACAAAAACATCATAGCTTTAAAATCTTTGGTAAACTTCTCGGAGATATAGGGGGGAATGGTAAAAAGAGCTATCACCAAAATAAGACCTATCGATCTTACGCTCATAACCACCGTCAAAGCTATCAAAATCAAAAAATAGGTATACAAAAACCCTACTCTTATACCTCTTAGCTTCGCAAAATCGATATCGTACGAAATAGCCAAAATATGATTATAAAACACAACTCCGCTTATCAAAATAATCAAATCCACAACGGCCATAAAAATAAGATCGCTCTTAGGCACCATCAAAATATTTCCGAAAAGATAGCTCATCAAATCGGCATTATACCCCGGCGTCAAATCGGTAAAGATGATTCCTATACTCATACCCACCGCCCAAATTACGCCTATTAGAGTATCGCTTCTTGAGCGGTTGTTAAAAGAGATGAAAGATAGAAGCAGCGCCAAAA
Source organism: Campylobacterota bacterium (assembly GCA_013154075.1). Taxonomy (GTDB): domain Bacteria; phylum Campylobacterota; class Campylobacteria; order Campylobacterales; family JAADDG01; genus JAADDG01. Next base: position 5,322 of record JAADDG010000010.1, read on the forward strand.
GCAGAGCGAAAACGGTAGTGCCAAGAAGTATGGATATCCCGAAATAAACGGCAAATCCGACCCCTGCATAACTTCCGTGGGCTATACTTGCGGCAAGATAATTGAATCTGTTTATAACTACGTAGCTTCCTATAACTCCTACCGCTACGGATATAAAGAGGGAGGCTATAAAAGCGTTTTGCAAAAGATCAAACATTTTTTTCTCTCTTATTTTTAAACATCTTCAGATACTCTAAAAGCTCCACTTCGCAAAAGTGATCTTGATCTTTTTCGATAATAGGCTCTATATTTTCATGAACGTAAATCTTCCTATTGACATAAACGGCTCTATCTATCTTTTCAAAAAATATATTAACATCATGAGAGATTACTATTCTCGTTATATTCAAATCATTCAATATTTTATAGATCTCTTTTTGGCCTTTGGGATCGACGGAGGCCGTTGGCTCATCAAGAATCAAAATCTCAGGCTCGCTTGCCAAAGCCCTCGCTATCAAGACTCTCTGTCTCTGCCCGCCGGATAGATCCCCTATCTTTCTATCCTTAAAACTCTCCATACCCACTCTATTTAGCTGTTTTAGCGCGATCTCTTTATCTTCGGAGTTGAAAAAGAGTTTGTTTTTATTGAGTCTGCCTTGCAGGGCGACATCCATCACCGTAAGGGGAAGATCGAGATTGAAATTGATATTTTGAGGTACGTAGCTTATCTTCTCTCTCGCTCTCTCCGGAGGCTCTCCGAATACTAAAACAGAACCTCTGCTCGGTTTCAAAAGTCCAACTATCAATTTGGCAAGAGTGCTTTTACCCCCGCCGTTTGGGCCTATAAAAGCTACGTACTCTCCCCTCTTTATCTCTATATTCACATCTTCTAAAACATATCTCTTTTCATATTTGAAATAGAGATTTTTTATCTTAATTACCGTTTCCAATAGCCCTCGCAATTTTCAAGATATTCTTCTCCCAATCTTCTGCCAAAGGATCGATGGTAACCACCTCTCCTTTAAGTTTTTTGGCTATATACTCCGCGCTTCTTTTCGGAAACTGCGGCTCTACGAAAATTCTTTTGATTTCAAGTTCTTTAGCTTTCTTTATCACTCTTTGCATATATTTGGCACTCGGCTCTTTTCCCTCTCTCTCTATAGCTATTTGGGTAAGATTATAAGCTTTGGCAAAATATCCGAAAGAGGGATGAAAAACTATAAACTCTCTTTTCTTCAAATCCTTTAAAATACTCATTATCTTCATATCCAAAGAGCCAAGCTCGCTTACAAACTTTTCATAATTTTTCATATAAATATCGGCATTTTTAGGATCTAAGGAGATCAAAGTCTTCAAAATCACTCTCGATTCCAAAATCACCAAAGGCGGAGAGAGCCAAACGTGAGGATCGAGGTTGCCTTCGTGCTCGCCCTCCTCCATCGGAATCTTTTTGATATCTTGAGCCAAATCCTCCACTCTCATCAAGGGATTGACACTTACAAACTTATTAAGCCAAGCTTTCTCGAAAGGAACACCTATAGAAAAATAGACGTTTGCATCTTTTAAGGCCTTAAGCTGAGCCGGTTTGACGCTATAGGTGGCGGGAGACGCTCCGGGCGGCAACATAACCGTAACATTTGCCAAATCTTTGGCAATCTTTTTGACAAAAAATTTCTCAGGAGGAATAGAGACCACTACATTCACACCCGCAAAAGCAAACAAGGCAGTAATTAAAATAGTTACAATTGCTTTCATTCAACCTCCATTTGATAAAATAAACCTACTATTTTATCATTTTTTTGCACTTTATTTGATATATAAAAAGCACTCTCTATCCAAATATCCAAAATCCCCGCTCCAAATCCAATCATACTCATAACTTCTAACCCAAATTTCTCCCGTTTCACCGAAAGTAAGCTCTTTACCCTTTTTTCTTACACTCACTCCGGCTCCGCTTATAGGTTTACCGAAACTTCCCTCTTTGGAAGCTATCTGCACTCTAAAATATGCCGTCTCCATCACATCGGGCAGATT
>JAADDG010000153.1 GCA_013154075.1 Campylobacterota bacterium
ATTTAGCAATCTTCAAAGCGCTATCCGAGTGCTGTCTCATTCTAAGAGATAGAGTCTCAAGCCCTTGGATAAAGAGCCACGCATTAAAGGGGCTAAGAACCGCTCCGAAATCCCTAAGCAAAGCGAGTCTCGCTCTAAGCGTAAAAGGAGAAAAAGGGGTATCTACATAAACAAGTCCGTGATAGCTTTGATCCGGCTCGTTGAAGTAGGGATATCGTGGATTATTTCTAAGCTTACTCTTTGTCTTTTCACTTTCGATCAAAACCCCACCTATCGCAAGCCCCTGACCTGTTATATATTTGCTCGCACTATGCACAACGATATCGCATCCATACTCTATAGGTTTCAAAAGAGAGGGAGTTGCCACCGTATTGTCCGCTATCGAGAGAAGATCATTTTCGTTTGCTATTTTACAGATTCCCTCTATATCCGCCACATCGATACTGGGATTTGAGATCGTCTCGAACAAAACCGCCTTTGTCTTCTCATCTATCAAAGATTTTATCTCATCCGGAGAGTGAGGATCGAAAAATCTCACCTCAATCCCAAATCTCTTTAGAGTATGAGTTAGAAGCGTAACCGTTCCCCCGTATAGTTTTTTGGAAGCTACTATATTATCCCCGCTTCCGGCCACATTGACGATAGAGTAAAAGATAGCCGCCATCCCGCTTGCGGTAGCCAAAGCCGAGGCTCCATTTTCCAAAGAGGCGATTCTCTTTTCGAAAACCTCGGTCGTGGGATTCCCTATCCTTGTATAGATATTTCCCGTATCTTTTAAAGCGAAAAGATCGGCCGCATGCTCGGTGCTCTCATACTCGTAAGCGGTCGTCATATAGATGGGAACCGCCATCGTTTTTTGAATATCTTTTATATACCCCTCATGAATAGCTTTGGTTTCGTCTCTCATTTTATACTCTTTTATATATGATAGTTTGGCGCCTCTTTAGTAATGATTACGTCATGAACGTGGCTCTCTTTGAGACCTGCTGTTGTTATTTTGACAAACTCCGCTTTTGCTTGGAAATCTTTTATATCTTTGGCACCCACATACCCCATAGAGGATCTAAGACCGCCTATTAGCTGATGAATTACGTTTTTCATCTTACCTCTATAAGGAACTCTTCCCTCTATTCCCTCGGGAACGAGTTTCTCAGTCGCCGTACCCTCTTGAAAATATCTATCGGTGCTTCCTTTCTGCATAGCTCCGATACTTCCCATTCCTCTATAGTTTTTATACTGTCTTCCCTGATAGATGACAAGCTCTCCGGGGCTCTCTTCGGTTCCGGCAAGCAGACTTCCTATCATCACCGAACTCGCACCCACAGCCAAAGCTTTAGCCACGTCTCCGGAATATTTGATACCTCCGTCGGCAATCACCGGAATACCGTATCTATCGGCAACCTCTACGCACTCCTCTATCGCGGAAATCTGAGGCACTCCGACTCCTGCAACTATTCTTGTGGTGCATATGCTTCCCGGACCTATTCCCACTTTCACCGCATCGGCTCCGGCTTTTATCAGATCTTCGGCCGCTTCGGCGGTGGCTATGTTTCCGGCTATTACGTCGATATCGAATTTATCTTTGATCGCTTTTACCGTATCGATAATACCTTTTGAGTGTCCGTGAGCCGAATCCAAAACCAAAACATCGACTCCCGCCTCCACCAAAGCTTTAGCTCTATCTATCTGATTTACTCCTATAGCCGCTCCGACTCTTAGCCTTCCGAATTTATCTTTGTTTGAATTTGGATACTCTTTTCTCTTCTTTAGATCTTTTATAGTGATAAGCCCTACAAGCTCGCCGTCTTCATTTATAATAGGAAGCTTTTCTATCTTGTTTTTGTGAAAAATCTTTTCCGCCTCATCAAACGTAACCCCTTTTGGAGCGGTAACCAAAGGAGCTTTGGTCATAACCTCTTTTACAAGCTTGTTTCCGTCTGTCTCGAATCTCAAATCCCTGTTTGTCAAAATTCCGACAAGTTTTCTATTCTCGTCCACTACAGGAAAACCGGAAATCCTATACTCCGCCATCAGATCGGAAGCCTCTTTGATAGTGGAATAGGGCTTTAGGAAAATGGGTTCCAAAATGATGCCGCTTTCGCTCTTTTTTACGATTCTAACCATCTTCGCTTGAGTGGCTATGTCCATATTTTTGTGAATGATTCCTATACCACCAAGCCTTGCCATAGTAATGGCCGCTCTATATTCGGTAACCGTATCCATAGCCGCCGATACGATGGGAATATTGAGATCTATATTTTTCGTAAGTTTCGTTTTTACGTCAACCTCTTTTGGTAAAACTTCGGAATATTTGGGTACCAAAAGAACGTCTTCGAAAGTCAAAGCCTCTTTTCTTATTTTCATTGAAGTTCCTTCATGTGGTAAATGGTGAAAAATCCAAATTGTAAGGGGATTAAAGCGGTATTATAGCATAAAAAGTTTACCTAACAGTTTTTATAAAAAAGCAAAATATTTGATAATTAAAGATTTAAATAAAAAGGGGCAAACAACCCCTCTTTACTACAAAATATTAACTTAAAATTCTCTCCAGTCCCAAAGCTCCGTCAAAGAGAGTCTGTTCGTCGAAAGCTTTGGCTATAAATTGAGCTCCGATAGGAAGGCCCTCTTCATTTTTGCCTATAGGCAGAGAAATAGCCGGAAGTCCCGCAAGATTTACGGAGATGGTGTAGATATCGCTTAGATACATCTCAAGAGGATCTTTTTTACTTCCAAACTCAAAAGCTACGCTTGGAGTAACGGGAGCGAAAATCAAATCGGCTTCTTGAAAAATCTCCTCAAACTGGCTTTTTATAAGATGTCTTGCTTTTTGGGCTTTTATGTAATAAGCATCATAGTAACCGCTGCTTAAAACGAACGTTCCAAGAAGGATTCTTCTTTTTACCTCTTCTCCAAATCCCTCTTTTCTTGTAAGTTTATACATCTCTTTTAGATTGTCGCTCTCAACCCTATTGCCATATCTAACTCCGTCAAACCTGCTTAGATTCGCACTTGCTTCCGCAGTAGCCACTATATAATAGGTAGCTACGTCATATTTGGAATCGAGCATATTTTTATAAACTATCTCATGTCCCGCTCTTTTTAAAGCCTCCACGGCTTCATTGAAACTTTTTTGAATAGTCGGCGAAGCCTCTTGTAGATAATTTTCTATAACCGCTATCTTAAATTTTCTATCGGGATTTAATTTATCGCTCACTTTTTCATAAGCGATATTCGCACTTGTGGAGTCTTTCGGATCATGGCCCTTTATGATATCAAAAAGTATGGCCGCATCCTCCACGTTTTGCGTTAGAGGCCCTATCTGATCAAGAGAGCTCGAAAACGCCGTAAGTCCGTATCTGCTTACCGTAGAGTAGGTAGGCTTCATCCCCACACATCCGCAAAAAGCGGCCGGCTGTCTGATACTGCCTCCCGTATCGCTCCCAAGAGCGGCTATCGCTATGCCTGCTCCTACTGCCGCGGCGCTTCCGCCGCTGCTTCCTCCGGGAACTCTGTTTTTATCGAAAGGATTTAGAGTCTTTCCGTAGTAGCTTGTCTCGGTGGAGCTTCCCATAGCAAACTCGTCCATATTACATCTACCGAAAGCCGAAAGCCCATTTTTTATCATATTTTCAATCACGGTGGCGTTATAAGGAGCCTTGTAGCCTTGAAGGATTTTGGAAGCACAAGTTACGCTCCATCCCTTTACCTGAATATTATCTTTTATGGCTATAGGAACTCCATCCCCATACTCGTTTATCTCTTCTCCCGTCAGCTGTTCTACATAGGCTCCTATCTCTTTTTTCTCCTCTATCGCTTTTTTAAGATCCTTTTTTAGCTCCGCAATCTCTTCTTTTGGAAGAGCTAAAGCCTCTTTTAGAGTTATCACTTATTCTCCTTCTTCATTCTTTTCGTCTTATGATTAACAGCCAAAATACCGATTGCGGTCAAGACCAAAAGAACCGCTACGGTAGCTACTATAAAGCTCATGGAAACCGGTTGAGTTAGATCAGGCATTCTCGCCTACTACCTCTTTGCATCTTTTACAAAGCTCACCCTCTTTATCGGCTTTGTATTTCCAGCATCTTGGGCATTTGTGCTTTTTGCTGTAATAGATCTCGAAACTATCCTTATCCACCTCAAAAACGCCCAAAGGATTCTCCTCATCCTTATCTATAATCTTACTTACCGTAAACCAATCCTCAGCTTCAGTACAGCTTAGCTTTTTAAGCTCAGGCGAATAGGTGCTTATTACAAGCTCCAGCGTAGATTTTATCTTTTTCTCTTTTTTCAATCTATCCACAATCTCGAAAAACTTCTCTCTCGCCTCTATCAAATACTCTTCATTCAGATCACTCTTAACCTCATCCAAAGGAGTGTATAAAAGATCTGTAAAATCCTCTCTATCTTTTTTAATAACGTTTGGCGCATGCTCCAAAATCTCATCGGCCGTATAGGTAATGATAGGAGCTACCAAAGAGAGCATTCTATCGGCTATCAATGCCATAGCGCTTTGAGCTGAACGTCTTGTCAAAGAGTCTTTAGCGTCGCAATAGAGCCTGTCTTTCGAGATATCGAGATAGATTCCGCTAAGATAGAAAGAGACGAAATTATTAAGTATGGAAAGCCCCTTTGCAAACTCATATTTCCTAAAATTGCTCTCAACTTCGTCAAATACGCTTTTTGCCTTTTTCACTATCCATCTATCAAGCTCCCCCATCTCTTCGATCGAGATAGGATTTTCCAGATCGTTGGCGTTTGCCAAAAGAAATCTGAAAGTATTTCTAAGTTTTCTATACTGTTCGCTTATCTGTTTTAGAATATTATCGCTTATCTTAAGATCGCTCGTATAATCGCTCATAGCGACCCAAAGTCTTAAAATCTCGCTTCCGTACTTTTTGACGATATCTTGAGGGGCTACCACGTTTCCTTTCGATTTGCTCATCTTCTCGCCCTTCTCATCTACCGTAAAACCGTGCGTTACGATAGATCTATAAGGGGCTTTGAATTCGCATCCGCAACTTAAAAGAAGAGAGCTTTGAAACCATCCTCTATGCTGATCGCTTCCCTCGCAATACATAGAAGCGGGATACTCTCCAGCATCATAGTTTCTCGATTTCAAAACGGCATTCCAAGTACTTCCGCTATCGAACCAAACATCCAAAATATCGGTCACCTTTTCAAGCTCATCCGGATCATATCCGCTTCCCGGATACAAAAGATCTTTTATATCAAGCTCCCACCACGCATCAGCTCCTCTTTGCTCGAAAATCATAGCGATGAAGTTTAGAACTTTCTCATCCAAAATCACCTCACCGCTCTTTTTATGTCTGAAAAAGGCTATCGGAACTCCCCAATCTCTTTGTCTCGAGATACACCAATCGGGACGATTCTCTATCATACTTTTCAATCTGTTTACGGCCCACTTAGGATAGAAATCCACCTTCTCGATCTCTTCCAAAGCCATCTCTCTTAGAGTTTTATCGGATCCTTCGGGCTTTTTGTCTATGGCTATGAACCATTGCTTTGTGGCTCTGTAAATTACCGGTTTATGCGTCCTCCAGCAAAAAGGATAGGAGTGGGTGAATTTGTGAGAGTGCAAAAGAGATCCGTTACTCTCCAAAATCTCCACTATTTTATCGTTTACCTTAAAAATATGCTCTCCCACATACTCTTTCGCATTCGGCAAAAGGGACTTTTCAACGATACTCTCGTCATATTTTCCCTCTTCATCTACCGGCATAATCACTTCAAGATCATATTTAAGCCCCACTCTATAATCGTCCTCTCCGTGTCCGGGAGCGGTATGAACGCATCCCGTTCCTCCGTCCATCAAAACATGCTCTCCCAAAACTATAACGCTCTCTCTTTTATTGAGCGGATTTATCGCCTTTTTGTTTTCAAGAATTTCCGAAGAGAAGCTCTTTTTGATATCTCCCTTTAAAATCTCCTGCTCTTTTAAACTCTCATAAAGAGGTTTTGCCACTATATATCCATCATCAGTCAAAACATACTCTTCGTTCGGATTTAGAGATATTCCAACGTTTGCGGGAAGAGTCCAAGGGGTGGTGGTCCAGATAACTATAGCTGCCTTTTGGCTCTCATCCAAGCCCAAAGCCTCTTTGGCCTCCTTTTGAAGTTCGAAAGATACGTAGATGGAGTAATCCTCCTTATCCTCATACTCCACTTCCGCTTCCGCCAAAGCCGTTTTAGCCGCCCATGACCAATAAACGGGCTTATTTCTCTCTATCAAAAGTCCCTTTTTTGCTATCTCGCACAAAGTTCTATAGATATTGGCTTCGAAAGCGTAATCCATAGTGATATAGGGCTTATCCCAATCGGCAACCACTCCGAGAGTCTTAAACTCCTCTCTTTGAACGTTTACGAACTTGTTCGCATGCTCTCTGCAAAGCTCTCTAATCTTAACTACGGGAAGCGTCTCTTTTTTAGGCCCCAGTTTCTGCTCCACCTGCTGCTCTATGGGAAGTCCGTGACAATCCCATCCGGGAGTAAATCTAACGTTCTCTCCCAAAAAGAAGTGAGTTTTTACGATGATATCTTTTAATATCTTATTTAAAGCGTGGCCTATATGAATATGGCCGTTTGCATAGGGAGGACCGTCATGAAGCGTAAAAGTTTCAGCCCCTTGTCTCTTTTTTTTCATTTTTTGATATATTTTATCCTCTTCAAACCACTTTTTATACTTTTTAGGTTCGTTTTGAGGAAGATTTCCTCTCATCGGAAACGAAGTTTTGGGAAGAAGCAACGTATCTTTATAATCCATCTTTATAAAACTCCTAAGGATTTAATTGGCGCACATAATACCCAAAAAGCGATTAAGAAGTGCTGATAATTTATATTAATCTTTTATGATATAATACCTAAAAATTCAAAAAATGAAAGGTTTTTAATGAAGCT
>JAADDG010000096.1 GCA_013154075.1 Campylobacterota bacterium
CTGTTCCGTTAGAGTCAGGTTTCTTGTGATGTTGTTGGAGTCTATTACGTTTATTATCAGATCGTACTCTTCGTTTAAGAGATACTTTTTGGTAACTTCCTCTTCCGGAGTGTAAGCGTCAAGAGAGTAAAGGCCCGGAAGATCTATCATCTTTATTTCATATTCTCCTCTTTGGAAAGTTACCTCTTTGTACTCTACGGTTACGCCGCTGAAATTTCCGACATGCAGATGAGCTCCGCTTATGGCGTTTATTAGATGGCTTTTACCAACATTCGGTTGGCCTACGAGGGCTATTTTAATCTGTTTCATTATTTTTCTCCACTTCTATGCACTCGGCTTCCTCTTTTCGTATGGCTATTCTTGTGGAATCTACCAAAATTTCGAACGTTCCCTTTGCCGCCGTATGTTTTAAGACTTTGATTTTCACTCCCTTAGCCACTCCCAAACCGAAAAGCCTGCTTTTTAACGGCTCTTGGCATTTTATCTTTTTTATGATTCCCTCATCGTTTATTTTCAGATCTTTTAATGTCATTTCCCTTCCTAAAAATCGTAATTTACAATTATTCTAAAAATATCGTAATCTTCGTTTAAAACGGTTTTGTCGTCTATTTTTGCGTAAACACCGCTTAGAGATATGTTTTTGTAAGAGTATTCGGCGATTATATCAAGTTCCGATGTGTTGTAGTTTGTTTTTTCTCTTGCTTGAAATTCTCCGTAGATCGCTCCTAAACTCAAACCTTTTACAAAGTTGTCCATTGAACTCATAGCACCCAAAACCCAAGCCTCTCCTTTCTCTCCCATTCCGTCTATCGTTTGATCTTCAAGAGAGGTGAAAAAGGCTCCCCCTCCGAACGTATCGCTTTGAAAGGGGCCGGTATCTCCGCTATCTTTGTTATATGCTCCCATCAAAGAGATGTTTTTGTAATCTATCTGCAAAGCCGCTCCCCATGTTGATGAATCCACTTTGCCAAGAAGGGCCTCTTTTCTATCTTGAGCTTTATCGTATTGAAGGCTTACCGATAGATCGATCGGATTTAGGGCTATTTTATAACCGCTTTCAAGGTAAAAGACGTTTGCTATTTTGTCAAGATCGTAATACCAAATCTGAAAATTGAAATTTTCCTTTTCATAGATTGCGGATGCCAAATAGATACCTTCTGTATCTTCCTCTATTCCCAAAATATCTGATATTTTCGTAAATTTTGACGGATTTGTCCCGTTTTCCCATCCGGCCATTTTATCTATTTTACCGAGTGTTAAAGTAACGTTTGGAATATCTTTGTTTATCAACATATAGGCGTTGAAATAGTTTGGCATCATCCTTATATCGTCGCTGTCTGCGTGAGGAGTGTCTATAAGCTGCCTTCCTATTTTGATTTTTGTGTTTTTATAGGTATAGTCTATGTAAGCTTTGGATAAAACGGTAAAACCCGACTTGTCGGCATCGAAAAAATCTGGATTTATCTTTTGAGGATCGCTGTTATTTAATCCCAAACTTCTTACGGTATAAAATTCGGCTCCTAATAAAAATCCTTTTATTCTCTCACTCTTTATTCCCAGATGTCCTCCCAAAGCGAAAGCTTTTGAGTCTTCTTCGTTTAAGCCTCCTTTATTGTTTTGCATTATGTAGCCGGCTCTTATTTGAGCCTCCGTATGCTCTTTTAGATCGAAATTTTCGCTGCTTGCCCATAAAGAGTTGGCAACCAAGATTGTAGAGAGTAATCCGATCGCTCCTTGTGCCCCTTTCATTAATTTACTCCTTTTTTAGCACCGTATTTTGGATTCGTAGATTATCTCTCAAAACTCTTTAAAAAAAGATAAAATGATAATCATTTTCATAATTATTCTTATTTTCGGAAAATTTTCTTCTCTAAAGAGGCTATTAAGTTAGATAGTCTTATAATTTAGTTAAATGCGATTTAACTAAATCGATACCTTTTTTGTAGGAAAATTGTCGGTATCGATTGGAAAGAGAGGCGGTTGTTATGAATATAGGGAAGGTGATTTCGGGCTTTTTTATCATTTTGGCGATGACGCTTAATTTCGGTTTTTTTTACGGTGATCCGGGCGATTTGACGGAGCATAGCAGATATGAGCTTTTTGCCGCGATAGTTGTCAATTTGATAGCTACCGTGCTAAAGCTTGGAGATAAAACGCAGATGGGATCTGTGTTGCTTGCTACGAGTCTTGTTGCGGATATTCAGCTGATAGCTTCGGCTTCCATTTGGGCTATAGGGCTTTACGGTTTAGGAGGATTGAACAAAGAGATGACTATAGCTATAGTCTCTTTATCCGGAGGCGCACTGCTTGCCAATATAACTTCGGTCGTTTTGTTTGTGGGTGAAACTTTGAAATCTAAGAGATAGAGATGGAAAATTATGCTCTTTGGATCATTATCCGCCGTATGCGGATACCTTTTTTGGTGATTATCGTAACTTTTTCTATTTCCATTATAGGGCTTATGATGATAGAGGGGATGGACGATCAGGGACATCCTTATAGAATGAACTTTTTTGACGCTTTCTACTTCGTAAGCTATATGGCCACTACGATAGGTTTCGGAGAGGCTCCTTACACTTTTACCTATCCTCAAAGGCTTTGGGTTTCGTTTTGTATCTATTTGACGGTGATAGGGTGGTTTTACGGGATAGGAACGATCGTAGCTCTTATTCAGGATAAGACTCTTTTGGAAGAGATTACGAGAAATCGCTTTAAAAAGGAGCTAAATGCCATTACTGGAAATTTTATACTCTTTTTGGGTTATAGCAAAGTTACAAAAGAGATCATAGATAGAGTAAACGGATATGACAATAGGATAGTCGTAATAGATAAAGATGAGAATAAAATAAACGCTTTGGAGCTTGAGGAGTATAATCCCGTGGTTCCGGCTTTGAAAGGAAATATCGAAGATTCCGAGGTTTTGAAATTTGCCGGGATCGAGAGAAAAAATTGCAAGTGGGTGGTATCTTTATTGAAAGATGAGACAAAAAACGTAAAAACCGCATTGATGTGCAAGATTTTGAATGAAAAGGCTTCCGTAATCGTAAAGGCTACGAATTCGGAGTTTAAAGAGTATCTTGCTAATCTTGGTATAAGAAACGTCATAGATCCTTTCAGCATTATTTCCAAAAGAATATATTTAGCTCACGCGGCCGTACATATTTGGCTTTTGGAGAGATGGGTGATGACCGGAGTTTTGTATAAAAGTGACGTAAAAAAGTATCTTTTTCCAAAAGGTAAATATATAGTTTGCAGTTCGGGAATGATGGGAAAAGCGATTTCGGAAGGTTTAAGAAAGGCCGGGGTGGAGCATGTGGTTTTGAATATCAATAAGTGCGATTCTAAAGGATGTTTTCAAAACGTTTTCGGAGATAAGAAGGATCTTGAATTTTTGGAGAAAAACGGGGTAAAAGAGGCGGTGGCGATTATAGCGGCGACTAAAGATGATTTTATCAATTTGATGATTTTAAAGAGTGCCAAAAAGATAAATCCCAAAATATTTACGATAGCGAGAGAAAACACTCTTGATGATTTGAGTATTTTCGAGGCCGCTCATCTTGATAGAAACTATGTTTTGGAAGAGATTTTAATAGAAAAAACATACAATTATATAAACAAACCTTTGGCAAATATTTTTGTAAAAAGGATAGTTAAAGAGAGTGACGAGTGGGGTAAAAAGATGATAGATATGCTTCTTGACAGAGTGGGAGAAGATCCTAAACTTTACGAAATAAAGATAGTTGAAAGCGAAGCCTATGCCCTTTATAATTTTCTAAAAGATGGCGGCAGAGTGGATTATGAGACGATTTTAAGGGATAGAGGAGATAGAAAGAAGATGGCCAAAGTGGCTTTGCTTTTGCTCAAACGGGGAGAGAAGATCATTTTGCAGCCCAATTTAAAAAGAGAGGTGATGATAGGAGACGAGCTTCTTTTGGCGGCAAACGATGATAGTTTTAACGATTTTGAGTATGTAGTGGAAAATTATTACGAACTTCATTATGTGATGGAGGGTGAAGAGAAAAATATTCCTATCTTTGGTTAAAGCGAATTTCCAAAAGGTCGATTTTGATTTATAAAACTATGTGAAAGGATAAAATATGTCATTCTTTGCCAAAGATACTTCTTTGAATCAAGATCGACTTTCTGCGGAGGTAGATCGGCTAAAAGAGAGAATTTTAAAGTTGGAAGAGGAGAACGCCTCATTAAAGAGAGCTTTAGAAGAAAGAAGCGAGTTTAAGCCTAAAGGTTTGATGGAGTCGCAAAATAGGCATCTTAGATCCAATGTTATGGATATTCAGCAAAATTTGGCCGAATCGGTTGAGGCTTCGAAAGAGGGAAACGCTAAATTGAAAGAGCTTGTAAACGTTATAAAAACGGTAGAGGAGAAGACTTCGGATATTACAAAAAATCTTGAAGAGTTAAACGGTTTCGCTCACGATTCCATAAGATCCGTAGAGTCTTTGACAAGCAGAGCGGAAGATGTAAGTAACGTTTTGGATTTGATTAAAGATATTTCCGATCAAACGAATCTTTTGGCCTTGAATGCCGCGATCGAGGCTGCAAGAGCCGGGGAGTTTGGAAGAGGGTTTGCGGTGGTTGCGGATGAAGTTAGAAAACTTGCCGATAGGACCGATAAAGCCGTAGCTGAAGTTAATATCTCTTTGCAGTCTATGAGGCAGGATGTGGATAATATAAGTACTCAATACGAAGAGATTGTAAGTAGTATAAAAGACTCCGTAGAGTCGGTTGTGGAAGTGGATAGATTTTTGCTTGAAAAAACCGATACAATGTCGGAGGTTTTGGATTTCAATAATCATACCAACGATAGAATTTTTATGGCTTTGGCGAAACTCGATCATATTTTATGGAAAATAAACACTTATATTTCAGCCATTACTTCCAAAGAGCAGTTTAGTTTCGTAAATCATCACGATTGTCGATTGGGTAAATGGTACTATGAGGGTGAAGGTAGGGAGTATTTTAGAAAGACTCCGAGTTTCTCAAAACTTGAAAATCCGCATTCAAGAGTACACAACCTAACTAAAGAGATTTTCAATATTATAAATGAAGATAAAGAGAATTTCGAGGCTTTTGCCAAGGTTTTTAAGGAGATGGAGGAAGAGAGCGAAAAAGTTTTCGAGATTTTAGATAAAATATTGCAGGAAAAAGAGAGACATTAACAGAGGATTTTAAAAAGTTGCAAAAAATTCGGAAATATTTTCCTCATATTTTATTATTTATCTATATCGTTTTGTTTGCGGTATGTGCCGTAAATCCGTATGATAAGACGGTGTGGATTGCGGAGAACGTCACTGTTTTGATCGTGATTTTACCTTTGGTACTTACGTTCAAAAAGTTTCGTTTTTCCAATACGGCCTATTTTTTGATGAGCGTGTGGGTCTATATGCATACTATAGGGGGACATTTTACGTTTGCTAAAGTTCCTTTTGATTTTATAAACGATCTTTTCGGATGGGAGAGAAACAATTACGATAGAATAGCCCATTTTAGTGTCGGTTTTTACTCTTATGCGATAGCCGAAATTTTGGATAGAAAAAGAGTTGTAAACTCAAAAGTGATTTTATTTTTGTTTCCTATTTTTTCTATAGCTACGGTCGCAGCCGTTTATGAGATCATAGAGTGGCTTGCGGCCGTATATCTCGATCCGAATGCCGGTGCCGACTATGTAGGGGCACAGGGAGATATATGGGATGCGCAAAAAGATATGGCGATGGATATATCGGGAGCTATCTTTGCAACTATTTTGTATTTTTGGAAGGAGAAACCTTCCAAAAAGTTTTAATGATCGTGAGTCTTTGCATAATCGGGAGAGCAGAAAAGTCCGCAGTGGCATTTCCCTTCTTCGGGTACCTCTTTTTCGATGGCGGGTTTGCAAGGACAGATTCTATCGTCCGAACTTTTATACTTTCCGTCCTCTTCTATTACCATAAAACATGGGCAATATCTTTTGCCGTAAAGCATTTTGTTTCTTGTAAGTCCCATTAGAACACCTTCGTTTACCTCTTCGTTGGGATTATAAACCCAACCGAACTGTTTACAGACTTTATCCGCGAATTTTTTGGTTTTTTCAAGTTCCTGCAAAAATTCGTCAGAGCTCATATCTACAGATTTAAGCATCTTTCCCCTCCTGTAAAAATTTATTAATTATATCAAAAGAATCGTTTTTTATAGAAAAATGTGTAGCTTTTCGATAAATAAAAATTCAAAGATTCCGATTTAAAGAACAGATAATTATTTTAAGGAGATTTGTGAAATGTTTGGATTTGCAAGTAAAAGTGAGAACGAAGAGAGATATTTAAGAGAAATAGAAAAATTAAGAAGAGAGAATGAAACTCTCAAAAATCTTGTAAACAAATTGGAAAACGAAAGAGAGAGTTTTCCTATAGAATCACAAGGAGATGAGTTAGAAACCAAAATAGCAAAAAAAATGGTTAAGCATTCTCAAAAGGATTTGGAAAATATTTTAAGAGATAAGGAAAATAGTGTAAACGTTTTTTCGGAGATAGATGAAAAGCTCGATCTTTACGCAACAGATATCAAAAAAATCGAATCGAATATAGACGAGGTTTTCGATACCGACAATATAATTCAGATGGCAAACGCTTTAAGAGGTAATGCCGAGCATCTAAATCATAGCGTAGAGGAGATCAATCAGATTATCAATCTAATCAAAGAGATTTCCGATCAAACAAATCTTTTGGCTTTGAATGCGGCGATAGAGGCTGCAAGAGCCGGGGAGTTTGGAAGAGGATTTGCGGTGGTTGCGGATGAAGTTAGAAAGCTTGCCGAGAGAACCCAAAAGGCTACCGCCGAAGTGGAGATAACAATAAATACTCTAAAACAAAACGCTTCTAC
>JAADDG010000013.1 GCA_013154075.1 Campylobacterota bacterium
GACGGTAAGAGAGGAGAGATGACGAAAAGATTGCAAGATGCGTATTTCGATATCGTTCATGGAAGAGACGCAAAATATGAACACTATCTAACTTATGTTTAAAAAGGAAAAATAATGCCGGCAGATTTGAAAGATTATTTTAAAAAAGATAGAAGAGACGATAGAGACGATTACGATGATGATGGAGGGGATATGGATTTTTTCAACAATTTCGGTAAAAAAGCCGGATTGTTGTATATCCTTATCTTTTTGGCCGCTATTTTGATAATAGCCAAACCCTTTGTAGTGATTCAATCGGGAGAGGTGGGAATCAAGGTTACGGCGGGAAAATATGAGCCTACGCCTTTGGGACCGGGATTTCACGTCTATATTCCTTTTATTCAAGATATCATTATAGTGGATACCAAAGTTAGGGTGATAAATTATACAAGCGGAGAGGACGGGGCTATAACTCCTTCGATGAGAAACGGAGGAATTAAATACAAACCAGCTATCTCCGTACTTGATGCGAGAGGTTTGCCCGTATCTATCGATCTTACCGTTCAATATAGACTAAAGCCTCAAAGTGCTCCCCAAACTATCGCAAGATGGGGACTTGCTTGGGAGGATAAGATCATAAATCCGGTCGTTAGGGATATCGTTAGAAACGTTATCGGTAAGTATCCCGCAGAAGAGCTTCCTATCAAGAGAAACGAGATAGCCAAAAGAATAGAGGTCGAGATAAAAAATAAGCTTGATTCTTTCGAGGGATCTCCGGTAGAGCTTATCTCGGTACAGCTTAGAAATATAATTTTGCCTCCGAAAATTAAAGAGCAGATAGAGAGAGTACAGATAGCCAAACAGGAAGCTGAAAGAACGAGATACGAAGTAGAGAGAGCTAAGCAGGAGGCTCAAAAGAAAGCGGCCTTGGCAACCGGTGTGGCCGAAGCGAGAAAAATAGAGGCCAAAGGTAAGGCGGATGCTATCAAGATAGAGGCTGACGCTCATGCTTATGCCAATCAAATCATTGCAAAAAGTCTTACTCCTTATTTGTTAAGACTTAGAGAGATAGAGACTCAAGGCAAATTCAACGAAGCGTTGAAAGTCAATAAAGATGCCAAAATTTTCCTAACTCCGGGCGGAGCCGTACCGAATATCTGGATAGATACGAAAGATAGAAAGATTTCAAGTTCCGTAGAAGGTTCGAATAAATGAACGAAATTTTGGAAAAGATAGATTGGGAGAAGTCTCCTCTTCTTCCCGCTATCGCTCAAGATTATGAGAGTAAAGATGTCTTGATGCTTGCTTATATGAATAGGGAGGCGTTGGAGCTTACTCTAAAAACTAAAATAGCCCATTATTATTCAAGAAGCAGAAAAAGGATTTGGAAAAAGGGTGAAAGCAGCGGAAATATCCAAAGGGTAAAAAATATCTATATAGATTGCGATAACGATACGATTCTTTTGAAAGTGGAGCAGGTTGGAGGTGCCGCCTGCCATACGGGAAGGTATTCTTGCTTCTTTACCGAGCTTGAGAGCGGTGAGGAGGTGTATGAGGTGGATGAGAGTAAAATAGCTTCATATTCGATAGTGGATAGAGTCTATCATACGATTTTGGAGAGAAAAAAGGCTTCAAGCGAGAAATCTTACGTAGCTTCCTTGTTTCAAAAAGGTGAAAACGCTATTTTGAAAAAGGTTGTAGAGGAGGCGGGAGAGTTTTGTTTCGCGGTTAAGGATTCAAAAGAGGAAGAGATAATTTATGAAGCTTGTGATCTGCTTTTTCACTCTCTTGTAGCTTTGGGATATAAGAATATCTCTCCGGAGCTTGTTAAAGAGGAGCTAAAGAGGCGTTTTGGCATAAGCGGAATAGAAGAGAAAAAATCCCGCAATAAATGAACATAGAGGTTATTAAAAGAGATATTATAACCTATCTCGCCCATCTTACTTGGTATGACTACTTGGCGTATGGATGGGTTTTCCTTCTTTTTATTGTCATCTTGATTCTTTTTATAATACTTTCTCAAAAAAAGCCTATTTTATCTACTGTTTTTATCTTTTTGGATTTTGTGTTTTTGGTTTTTTCCCCTGTTTTGATAGACTCTTTTATGAATAAAACGGTTAAAAGAGCGGATGTGAATATAACTTCTCAAAAGTATCTGCATTTTGGTCACTCTTTGATAATTGAAGGAGAAGTTAAAAATCTTGGAAAGGTAGATTTCAAAGAGTGCAAAGTCAAAACATCCGTTTATAAAGTGTCGAAAAATAGTATTAAATCTTATTTGTACAAATTAAAACCTTTAAGAAGAAGGACGATATGGATAAAAAAGCCCGTTCCTAAGAGAAAAAGCGCGGAGTTTAGAGTCGTTATAGACAATTTTAGGTATGGAGGCGATTTTAACGTTAGTGTAAAAGCGGAGTGTTATTGATGATATATTTGACTATTTGGCATAAAGTCGCCTTGGCCTTCTTCGGTGTCGTTCTTCTTATTTTTATAATTTTATCTTTTATGCAAAAGGATAAAAAACTTGTTTGGCCTATGGTTTTCTCTTCCGTTTTGGTGGTGGGGGCTTTTACATTTTTTACTCTTTTTGCTTTGGACAAGTATACGAAAAAAGCAAAAATTTTGAGTATCAAACATCATAGGGTATTAAGAACGGAATCCATCGTATTTGAGGGAAGAGTTAAAAATATGGGAAAATTTAAGATAGGCGAGTGTAAATTGAAAATAAAAATCGCTTCCAATCCCATGAGCGGCAAAAGCTTGTCGGGATCCTCTATGTTCAATCCGAAGTCTACATTGCCCGAGTTTTTCGATAATAAAGAGAAATCAAAAAGAAGCTATGTAGAGAAAGAGGCTGTAATCGTAAGAGATTTCAAACCGGGCTACGTGGAGCCTTTTTCCGTATCTATGAAATTTCCTTCATATCTGAAAAACCCTTACATAAAATATAAACTCTTTTGTCATTAGTAATGTTAATAGAGAAATCCAAATAACCATAGAGGTATTTTGTTTTTGCTTCCTATCTCTATATCGTCCGCTACTATATAGGAATCCGGAATATCTTTGATTTCTCTATTTTTTGACATATATATCAAAAAAATGATAGCTAAAATTGATATTTATGTCAAATTATCGGAAAAGATTTAAATAAAAGAAGTTAAATTCCGCATTTGCCGCTTCCGCATCCGCCTCCCGATATTGTGAAAGAGTCTTTGTATCCGCAGTTTGTGCACTCTATTGTGACCTCTTTCGTTCCGCTGCAGCCGTGGCTTCTTTGATCTACTATCTCTATCGTTTTATTTTTGCATTTTGGGCATATTCCTTCGTTTATCTCTTTTAGCCTATCGCCTTTTTCGTGAAGATATACAAAATATAAAGCTATACCTGCAAGAGTGAAAAAAATGAGAAATAAAACTGTATAACTGTCCATTTAACTTTCCAAATTAATTTTTGAATATATTCTATCCAAAAAGCCCGTTTAACTCAAACTTAACAATAGGTAATATAAATTTATCTTTTTTTCAAACGATATAGAAAAGACATGAGATTGAGTATAAAAGGAAAAGATATGTTAAAAAACGTCAAAAAATATTTTACGCTTTTTCTGATGCTTTTTTTGGTTTCGGTAGTTGCTGAAGCTAAGGTATTTGAAAACGCGGAGGATGGAAAGATAGAGAGATGGAGCGTAATAAAGGGTGGTTCCTCTTCTCATATAAACAATCTCTATGACTCTTTGAAAAAGAGTAGAGTCATAGAGTTTAAAGGTCTTGGAATAAAAAGCGGATATGAGATCAAGATAAACAGTAACGATACTCTATACTCTTTGGATGTCAAAGCAAGAGAGAAGTTCTATATAGAGTTTACCGTAAACACGGACAATGGGATCAAATATCTTGCATATACTCCGGAAAATAGCAATTATCTTGGGAAAGGTAACTTCATAAGACACGGTTTGGGATCTAAGCTTTTGAATAATCAATGGCAGAGTGTCTCCATAGATCTTCAAAAGGATCTAAACGAAGCTCAAAAAGGCGTGAAGATAAAAAACGTTATAAAATTTAGAGTTTACGGCAATTTGAGCATAGATAATCTAAAAAGCGTAAACGGTGAGGATACTCCCGCAAAAGCTCCGCAGACTCCTAAAAATTTTAAAGCTGTATCTTTCGTAGATAGCGTGAAGCTTACTTGGAGTGCTAAAAACGGTGTGAAATATAAACTTTTTAGAGACGGTAAGTTGATAAAAGTGTTTGAAAATCAAGAGAACAGTTTCATAGATACGGGATTAAAACCGAATACTTTATATAAATACTCTCTTTTGGCTTTTAACGATTTTGGGGAATCGAAGAAAGCTTCTCTTTCCGTAAAAACGAAAAAGAGAGAGATTCCGGATCAAGATTCGAAAAGCACTCTTTATGAGGATGCGGAAGACGGAAAGACGGATGGCTGGGTAGTATATGATTCTTATCCTTTCGGTGCGAAAGTTGAGAACGTTTATGATGAGGAGAGAGGAAGCAGAGTTATTAAGTTAAGCGGAGCGGGGATTGCTAACGGATATTGGCTAAAGAGTGTTGATGGCAAAAGATGGGCTAACGATTCTCAATTTATATTCAAAATGGATATGAAATTTGATGACGATTTTGTATTGTATATAGAAGTTTTGACTAATGAGGGTAGAAAATATTTAACTTATACTACGACTGTAGATAACGATTTCGTTTATGGCAAATATGTGGTTATAGCTTTGGACGATAGTTTCAAAGACGGTAAGTGGCATACCTTTAAAAGAAATCTTCAAAGCGATTTGAATTCTCTTTCAAAAGCTAAAATAAAAAAAGTTGAAGGTTTGATGGTAAGAGGTAATGGAGAGCTGGACGATATCTCTTTGATGGATAAAGATAATTTTATAGTATCCAAACCTTCAGATCCGCTAAACGTAACGGCCGAAGTAAATGGCGTAAACGTCCTTCTCAAATGGGAAGATAGTAGTGCGGGAAAGGCAGATTATAAAATATATAGAGACGGTAAACTTATAGAGATATATACCCAAAAAGGTGAGTACTCCTATGTAGATGAGGATTTGGAACCGAATAGAGAGTATAAATATAAAATAGTCTCTTTTATCGGATCTAATGAATCAGAGGGAGTGGAAATAAACGTAGCCACAAAAGAGATACAAGGAAGAATCTTTTACGTATCTCCGAACGGAAACGACGAGTGGTCCGGAAAATATCCCACTCCTAAAGACGGAGACGGTCCTTGGAGAACGATTCAGCATGCGGTGGATATGGCGAAAGCCGGAGATACCGTGATGGTTAGAGGAGGAAGGTATCCAGGAAGAGTTGTTTTCAAACATTCGGGAAACGAAAAAGAGGGATACATTACTTTTAGAAACTATCCGGGAGAGAAGCCGGTAATCGTAAGAGACGATACGGTTATGGCGGATACGGTTGTGGGATATGGAGTATCTTATATAAAATTTATAGGATTTCATGTCTATAAACCGAATAGAGGCGGAATTATTTTCTATGGGCCGGGAAGCCATATCGTAATCAAAAACAACGAAGTTAGCGAATCGAACGCAAATATTCCCGAGACAAAGAGACTCGGACACGCGATAAACGTAACCGCAAGAAAAGATAAACCTATGTCTTATATTACGATAGAAGGAAATCATGTCCATCACAATCATACGGGAAATCCCAATAGAGCGGGAGCTTATAACGAGGCTTTGACGGTACTTGGAAATGTGAAATATTTCAAAATCATAAATAACGAAGTTCACGACAACGATTTTATCGGAGTGGATGTGATAGGCCATCAAAGAGGACAATTTTCGGTTTTCGGGATGAATAAGTACGGTCTTGTAGCGGGCAATAAAATATATAGAAACGGTGTAAGAAAAATTTGGGCGAGCGCTTTGTATGTGGACGGAGCGGAGAATCTGATAGTGGAGAATAATTTGGTGTATGACAACTTCGGACTTGGAATCACCATATCTCAAGAGACTCCGGAATCCACTACCGAAAACGTTATAGTAAGAAATAATGTCGGATGGAACAACAATAGGGGCGGTATGATAGGATCGGCCAATAGAGGAACGGTTAAAAACAGCGTGTTTGTTCATAATGTGCTTGGAAACTCTTCTACGGAAGCTGATCTGTTTTTGGGTAACGCAATAGGCTGGAGGATCAAAAACAATATTTTCTCAAGCGAGGGAAGCGCGCCTTTTATGTTTAAGGATATCAGCCATAAAACTGGTTCTTGGATTATGGATTATAATATCTATAAAGATATCTCTTTTATTCAGGTTGGCGGAAATTATAGATCTTTTGGAGAGTATCAGAGTAAGAGCGGAAAAGATCAGCACTCTTTTAGCGTATCGGATATAGGTTTCAAAGATAAAGAGGGGCATAATTTCGCCCTAAGAGCCGATAGCGAGGCTGTGGATAGCGGAGGATTTTTGACATCTACCGTTTCAGGCGGGAAAGGTAGTGTGATCAAAGTTTATGATGCGGCTTATTTTACCGACGGATACGGCCTTAGAGAGGGGGATTTGATAAAAGTGGGCGATAACGATCCCGTTAGAGTTACGAGGGTTGATTATGCTTCTAATGAGATTACGGTGGATAAAGAGATCGAATGGAATGAGGGGGATGGTGTAAGCTATGCTTATGAGGGGGCTGCTCCCGATATCGGAGCGTATGAGTATAGAGGGTAGAGTTATTTCTCTACCTCTCCTATATGTTTTTCGATGGAGGC
>JAADDG010000165.1 GCA_013154075.1 Campylobacterota bacterium
CACTCTTTGTGATAGAAGCCTTGAGCGTCGTAGTACTCTTTGCATTCGCTGTAATATTTTGTGGAGATTCCCCGATCGTTGAAAAAGAGGCAACCTTGCAGTAAAAATGGTATAATTAAAATTAATACTTTCATAAAACCGATATTAGCTAAATAAATTTAAAAAATGGATTATAAAATGAAAGAGATTGTAGATATTTTTAAGAAAATAGCGAAAATTCCACATTGCAGTTTTCATGCCGAAAAACTTAGAGATTTTTTGATAGAAGAGGCAAAAAAGAGCGGATGCGATGTAAAAACGGATAAGTTCGGAAATATCGTAGCTAAGAAAGGTTTTCCCAAAATCTCTTTGCAGGCTCATTACGATATGGTTTGTATAGGCAGGGCTCCCGATATTGAAGTGGTGGAGGAGGATGGATTTTTAAAGGCGGTTGATTCCTCTTTGGGTGCCGATAACGGGATCGGTATAGCGATGATTTTATATTTTTTAAAAAAGTATGAGAATATAGAGGCTCTTTTCACTTCCGACGAAGAAGTGGGGATGATAGGGGCCGAGAATCTTGAGCTGTTTTTGGAATCTAAAAATCTTTTGAATTTGGATAGCGAAGAGGAAGGGGAGATATTTATAGGGTGTGCGGGAGGCGTGGATCTATACGCTACGAAGTCTTTAGAATTTGAAGAATTTAAAGAAAATAGAAAGTTTTATAAAATCTCTACCAAAAATCTTCCGGGCGGACATTCTGGAGTGGATATCGATAAAAATATTCCAAGCGCCATAAAAGAGCTGGCTTTCTATCTAAACGGTATCAATGATTTAAAAATAGTGAAAATAGAAGGAGGAGAGGCTCTAAACTCCATCCCCGTAAACGCTTATGCCGTGATTTGTGCCGATACTTTGCCAAAAGCCAGGGAGTTTATAGAGATAGAGGAGCTAGATGAGAAGTTTGACAGCTATATAAAAGATTCTAAAAATATTGTAAATTTGATATGCTCTTTTGCTCAAGGTATAAGAAGCTGGGATAGGGAGTTTGATATCCCAAAAACCAGTATCAATTTGGGTAAAATTTATATGAAAGAGCGCACTTTGCATCTGGAGCTTTTTGCAAGATCGATGGAAAACGGTGAGCTTGATAGAATCAAAAAAGAGACGATCTGCTTTTTGGATAGTTTCGGTTTCACGACAAAAAGCGATCACCAATTTCCCGCTTGGATGCCTAAAGTGAGCGATTTTTCCAAGAAAGTTTTGGAAATTTCCAAAAGGTATTTTAACAAAGCCGGATTTAAAGCGATTCACGCCGGACTTGAGTGCGGAATTTTGAAAGATAAGTTTAAAGATATCAGCGTGGTTTCGATAGGGCCTAATATCTATTTCCCGCATTCGGTGAAAGAGAAGTGCGAGATAGAATCCGTCTTTAGAGTCGCTAAAGTGGTTGACGAACTTATAAAGGAGATGCAATGAGTTTGATGAAATCTATAGATATTCCATTAGGTTCCAAAATGCCAAAGTTTGAGCTTAAAGATCCGTTGGGCAAAGTGTATACGAGCGAAGATCTCATGGGTAAAAACGGTCTTTTGATCTATGTTACTTGCAATCACTGTCCTTATGCCAAAGCGGTTTGGAAAAGGCTTATATCGGCGGCCGAGTTTGCTAAGAAGCTCGATATAAATACGGTTGCTATAAATCCCAATATTCATCCCAACTACCCTGAGGATTCTCCCTCAAAAATGCTTGATTTGATTAAGGAATATGATTTGAAGTTTCCATATTTGGTTGACGAGACGCAGGAAGTTTCCAAAGCCCTTCAAGCTCAATGCACTCCCGATATCTATCTGTATGATTCCAAAGGAGAGCTTTTCTATCACGGAAGGGTGGATGATAACTGGCAAAATGAGGATGAGGTGACCAAAGAGGAGCTAAAAGAGGCCATTATGCTTCTTTTTACGGGCAAAGAGCCTCCTAAAAATCAAAAACCTTCTATGGGATGCTCCATCAAATGGAGAGATACGATTTTGGGATAGAGAGGTTCTCTCTCATATCCTTTTGTAAGAGATAAATAGAGTCAAAGAGGATTTCGGTTTTAGAGAATCTATCTTGACTATATAGTTTCCGTCTTTTGTTTTTTCGTATGAGAGTTTCACTCCGCTTATCTCCGAGGCTATTGCGCCGAGTTTTATTTTAGACGGAAAGATTTTGAAAGTGAAATTTTTGACCTCTTCATCGTTTGCATTTTTGATAGTTACTATTATGTTTTTGTTCGTTATCGAATCTTGTATCTCTATGTTTTGGTTTAGACTTAGCCTTTTATATATTTGATAGCCGTTTAACGGTGAAAAATCTTTGTGTTTTTTTAGGAATTTGAAGAAATTTTCCAAGATATCTATATTGCTTCCGTATGAGATTAAGTGAGTGTGAACGCTTAGAGTGTAGATTCCGTTTAGATACTTAAGGACACTCGCCTCTTTTATTATGTGAGATAGAATCTGATTTTTATCCCAATCGAGATTCATAAGATATGTATAGTCATCCACTCCGTGTCTTGGGATGGTCATAAGTTTTTGGCCCGGGATGGGAAGCAGATAGCTTTTTTCTTGTTCCATCATATATTTATAGCCTCCCTCCGTTAAATATTTTCTCATAATATCATCTATCTCCTCCCTTGGAGGCCTAAAGCCGTAGACTTTTTTGCCGGTTATTTTCTCTATCAGATTTTTTGAGCCGATTATCTCTTTTTTGATGTAGCTTTCGCACTCTCCGGCTATTTTTTTGTGAGAATAGCTGTGAGATCCAAATTCCAAAAACGGATTTTTGGCCGCTTTTTTTAGAGTCTTTTTATTTTGTTCGGCTAAATATCCTACTAAAAAGGCGGTTACGGGAATTTGATATTTTTGCGATAGAGAAGAAAATCTTTCTATATTTTTGAATTTATACTCCGTATCTTCGGAGATGAATATTGCATTTTTCTTATCTATGAAAGGATATTTGCGGATGATTGCATCTTTTTTGAAATAGTTTAGTATTCCTTTCATAAGATTTTTATAATCCTGTTGGCTTTGGGATGATTCGAAAAAGACGTAACTTGGAAAGCTGAAATATACCCATTTGCCTTTTTCATAGACTCCGTGCCACATAGCTCCGGCTTTTTTGATAGAGAGCATCGTGTATTTGTCTTCTATAAACGGTGTTTGAGATTGAGTGTAGTTTGTAATCAAAACATCCGGTTTCAAGTGTGCGGGAGAGTCGAAAATCGGCAGATTGTCATACAAAATCAGATCCATTCTTTTGCCTATGGGGTTAAATTTCGTCAATGGAGAGAGAAGTTTGACGCTTAGATATCCCCCCTCTTTTTTTAGATCTATATAGTTGTAATCTTTATTGAATTTTAGCTTCGTTATCTCTCTTAGGAATTTATCTCCTACGAATTTTGCGTTTTCGTCGCTAAAGCCCGCATTATAGTTAAGAAGCAGATTTCCGCCTCTTTTTAAAAACTCTTTTACTTCGTTTTTGCTCTTTTTGCTTAAAGCCAACGTATCTATTAAAAATAATTTATCCCCTTTGGAGAGTTTTTGAATGTCTTTGGAATCTATCACTTTAGGCTCATAAGATAGCTCTCTTAGAAGGTTTTTGAATTTTTCTATTCTGCTTGAATAGATTTCATCGGATATACCGTATTTTAAAAGTAGCTTTTGAGTCGATTTGGATTTTAGGATATATACCTTCTCTTTTTGCTGCGGAAGGAACGCAAAATCTTTAGGCATATATCTTTCTAAAATATTGTATGTGGCGTAAGAGAACAAAATACTTAACAGTAGTATTAAAAGAGCCAGTTTCACTCCGTAAAATCGGCTCTCTATTTTTTGCGTTTTCTCAATCAAAGCTCTTCTCCTTGAAAAAGAGAGTCTGTTTGTTGGCGGTGGTTAAAATCTCTTCATAGCTTGCTTTTCTGGCAAACTTTTTCCTCTCTCTCGCTTTGTATAAAAAGTATGCGATTATCCCGAAAACCATCGTCAAAATGGTAACCGTCAAGATGATAAACGACATAAAAGTTAAAAGTTTCATATTTTCCCCTTTCTTTCAAGTTTTCCCCAGCTCATCTCTATATCGAACCACTCCTCTATCGTGGCCAATATTTTGGCTATATTGATTATAGAGATGAAAAATATTCTATAATAGAGAGCATAGAAGGCCAAAGAGAGCCTCTCTTTCGTAATCAAAAGACAATATATCGCTCCGGCTACGTCCAAGACGGTAAAAAGTATCCACCAATATACAATCAGGATACTTCCCCCTCCGATTAGTGCCAGATAGACGATAAAAAGATTTACCCAAAAATCCATAAAAGGCCAAATGATCGCCTCAAAAAGCATATATTGCAAAACAAGACTCAGTCTCGGTTTGTTGAAGATGTCTAAAATGTATCTTCTGTGTTTTTTTATGGATTGTAAAATGCCTCTTGTCCATCTGTATCTCTGTTTCAAAAGATCCAAAAGATTCTCAGGCGCTTCCGTATAAGAGACGGCGTCTATCTCGAAATCTACTTTGTATCCTTTGGCTATCAGTCTTAGAGTCAGATCGCAATCTTCCGCAAAGGTATCGTCGGCGTATCCTCCTACATCAAGTAGTGCCGATTTTCTAAACATTCCTATTGGACCCGGTATGATGTTTACCGATTTTAAGAGGGCTTGCCCGTTTCTTACCATATTGAGCCCCTCTATGTACTCCAAAGCCTGAAGTTTCGTCCACATATTATCCTGATTGGAGATATAGACCGATCCGGCCACGGCTCCGATTGAGGGGTCTTGGAAATGTTGTACCAGAAGTTCTATTGCTTTTTCATCGAGCCTCGAATCTGCGTCCACGCATAAAATAAGCTCCCCTTTTGCTTTTTTGATCCCGTAATTTAGGGCTTTTGCTTTGCCTTCGTTCTTTTTGGTATAGACTTTCAGACTTTTGTATTTGTAAGAGTACTCCATACTTTTTGCGATACTTAAAGTCCTATCGGTGCTTCCGTCGTCTACGACGATTATCTCGACGAAAGGATGGGTTTGGGCTATGAGGCTTTTTAGAGACTTTTCGATAACGGCCTCTTCGTTGTAGCAGGGCACTATTACGCTTACTTTTTTTGGAATGATTTTGGATCTCTCTTCATCGGCGCTCTTTTTGATGGTTTGAAGGATCGAGAATATCATCAAAAGCATATAGCGTCCGATTATCAGAAACGAAAAAAACAAAACTATGGAAACGCCCACTTTTACAAACAGCGCCCCGTTTACGTAAAGCTCCGATAAGCCGTAAATGCTTAAAGATGTTAGAAAGATAAGTACGATAAAAGTGGGTATTAAAATAAACAGTCTCAAAATTACCACCTATAATAGATATCGCCGTAGCACTCTTTATAATTGTAATCGGACGATTTACTTTTTGCTTTAGTTTGATGTTTGGAGCAATCGATCGATATGAAAGAGTAGTCGCTTATTCTATAATCCATCAAAATACCGTATCCCAAAAGGGCGCTTTTGTTGAAAAACGAATATCCCGCGCTGATTCTCGGAGAGATCGAGAGTCTTTCGGTGATGGGGATATTAGATTGGATTTCCGCTCTTGTGGCGTCGTCTTTTTTCAAATAGGCATAGTGTCTGTCTCTATTTTTATAAAATTGATACCAGCCCGCTAAAGCAAGGCTGTTTGTTACGTTTTTGATTCTCTTTTTTGAAAGCAGATAATAAAATGAGGGGGTAAAACGGATATTTTTGTCTTTGTATCTGCTTAGAGTAAACTCTATATCCAGCTCTTTATCGTCTATCATTTTTATGTAATCTCTTACCAAAAGATTCAAAGCCGAAATTCTCTTTTTCTCCATATATGGGGCGTTTTCATAAAATAGGGCGTTTTGTCTCTCTATCGCTATTTTTAGAATATGGTTGAATATCGCTCTTTCATACTCCAAAGATGCATAAGGATCGTTATAGTCTTTAAATTTGTTTAATCCCAAAGATATTTTTATGTTTTTGTTTTTCAGTGTGGCTTTTATCTTAAAACCGTCCGTTTTTTTGTGGTTTTCGAATGAGAATCTCTCTCCGTATAGATCTATTTTTCTATTTTTGATAGAGGCGATATTCGATATTTTGACCCCTGCGCTTTTTGCTTTTATATTATTGGAATCTTTTAGATAGTGGGTTTTTATATCGATATTTTTAATCTTTTTTCTTTTTGAAGATTTGTTATTTTCATCTTTCGGAAGTATCTTTTTGAGATCTTTGTTTTTATCTATCTTTAGGGCGACGGCTTCGAGAGTATTTACCGCCTCTTTTGTGGAGTTGTATTCTTGATACTGTTTTTGAAGGCCTTCCGCTAATACTATATCTTTGTAGCGTTTAGGTTTCAAAGGCTCTTTATTTGCTATCTCATAGGCTTGATTTGTATATTTTAAAAGCTCTTTCGCCTCTTTTTTAGAGCTGTTTTTTAGCTCCTCTTTTAGGCTTTTTAGTATTTCTTTCGCTTTTTTTCTGTTTGATTCTTTGTTCGTTTTTAGAAGGGATAGGGCGTAGCGGTATTTGATATCGAGATAGTTTTTGTCTTTTTTGTTGTTTGAGAGTTTGCCGTAAATTCGGGCCGCTTTTTCGTAATCTCCTAAATGTTGAAGGGAGATTGCGTATTGATAAAGAAACAGAGGGTCTTCTTTTT
>JAADDG010000194.1 GCA_013154075.1 Campylobacterota bacterium
AATAGTTATTATAAAAGATGAGTTTTTAAAGATAGTTGTTGTAAAAGATTCTCAAATTCTCTCTCAGAGTATAAAAAGGGAATTTGATGAAAAATATATAATAACTATTACATCTTCACCTTTAAAAGCTTTATAGATAAGATAGGCTTCCGGAATAACTATTTTGCTTTTGGATAAATTTTCATCCTTATAAAACCAAATATATAAGGTTTTACCTTCATTTTTATAGATAATGGACGATTTAGGAAAAGGAGAGAGATTGGAATAGTTTAGCCTAACGGCCTCTTCATTCATTTTAACGGGCTCTTGGAAATCTACTTTCCTAAAAAAGCTCTCTTGAATATATAAAATATTTAAAATATCTCTCTTTAACAAAAAATCCAACAGTTTTTTTGTCATATAAATATATTCCTTATCAATTAAAAGTATATTTTTATCTTTTCACTCATTCTCGAATCCTAACGGATTCTCCGAAGCTTCGGGCAAAGCCCTCAGAATCGTTCAAAAATTAAAAATATACTTTTTCTACACTAAACTTCTTGCAAAACTTATCGCAGAGGCTCAGACCAACGGGAGGATTTGTCCTCGAAGAGAAGTTTTGAAAAAAGTTTATAAATGAAATTATATAAAAACTTACTTTTCATTTTTTGAATTCTATAATATTTATCATAGTTTTCACCTTAGGCTTTACGTCCACAGTCACCTCTATTTTATCCAAAGCCTCCTCTTTTTTAGCCTTAAGACTCACGATAAAACTTCTTGTCGGATGAAAATTCATCTTCCCTCTTTCTTCCTGATCCTTGATATGATCCAAAAACATATCCCTATATTTATGAATATCTTTATATCTCAAACTTTTAAGCTGCTCCCATTCACTCGGTGACAAGTCAAGATAAGCTTTCATCATAACTTCATCGAAAGCCATCAAATTTTTTGATCCCGAATAGGAGTATCCGAAATATTTTCTTATTTTCTCCCACTCCCTATCCGTCAATTCGTCAAATCCTCTAATCAGCCTCAATTCATCCGGATGCTCTATGTATCTATTGTTAGCCGAAGGATAGGCTCTGCCTTTATAGACCATATAGTAAGGAGTCTCAGCTCCATTTAAATGAGGATCGTCATCCGTATCCAGCCAATCAAGATAAGAATCGCTTACAAAATTGGAAGCCTCTCTTCCCGTTAAAATTTTCACAAGCCTCTTTAATGCAAAAAGTCTCATTCCCAAAATAGTTACATTCTCTATCCCGCCAATATCCTGAACTCTTGCCGTTATGTTGCTATCTCCCACTTTAAACTCAAAAGGAGTTCTATTTAAAACAATCCTCTTTGGCATTCCGTTAATCTCATTTTTGGCGCTATCTTCCCAAAACTTCGCACTCGATAGATAAAAAACGATCTTCTCAAACGCCGATTCGCTATCAAGCTGAACCTGCAATTTATCCAAAAGCCTTTTGGCATTATCCACACTCTCTTTTGTAACCGAAATCATATACAAAGATACCGCCATCAAAGCCGCACTTATCCAAAGCACGACGGCCAAGGCAAAGGCTCTTCTAAAACGGATATTTTTCATTGTAAAGATACTTCTTATGATCGTAAAAGTTAGAATTTAGCGCAAAATAATACTGAAATTTCTTATCTTTTACTCTAAATTCAAGCTCAACGCCTCTTGGCATATCTCCATAAATTTTAGAAACCTTTTTCCCATTACTCTTTATATAAGATAATTTTACATCCTCTACATCACTAAAAAGCTTCTTTCTCACAGATCCTTCCAAAATTACCGGATTTTTAAAGTTTTGATCAAAATCATAGATAGGAGACTCCTCATAATAGATTCCCCCATCTTCTACAAAAATATGAACCAAAGCTATCGTTTTAGCCTTCAAAGGAGAGGATGTAACAAAATAGAGCTCATCTTTTCTGCCATCAAATAGATAATACATACCCGGTCGCTCTTTGACCTTAAACTTATCATACTTTTCTATCACATAAAAATAAGCGCTTCCTATAACGCTTCTTAGAAAATTATAGTCTATCGCCTTTTGCATTATCACGCTTTTTTCTCTCTTTAGCTCCTTTGCGGCAAATTTAAAAGCATACAGACCCATCGCTATAAGCATCGAGACGATAACGACAGCTACCAAAACCTCTATGATAGTAAAAGCTCTACGGACGATATTGATACTCCTTCAAAAGCTTCTCTCTCGTTAGCAAAAACGAAAAATTTTTAACCAAATTCCCCTTTTTCATCTCCAACAAAATCTTATACAAAGTAACCTGATAAGTTCCGGGAGAAAAACCGAAAAACTCATCCATAAGCATATTGTGCTTTACATCCTCTTTCTTAACTTGAGCCCTGTATTTAAAGCCGTTTAATTCCCCTTCAAAAATCCTATTTTTCTCCAAATCCTTATTTTTTATCAAATCTTTCACACTCAAAACACTCATATAAAGATCTTGATAAAAATCCTTCTTGCTTTTATAAAGATTTAAAGTCCTTACAGATGATACAGTCATCAAAATAGCGAAAGTCAAAACCACAAAAGCGATAATCGCCTCAATCGTAACAAATCCTCTCTTCAAATCGCTATCCCGAATCTCGTAATATTTTCTTCCAAATCGGCTCTATCTTTGATAAAAGCCTCATATTTTTTCTCGTCAAACTCTCTTCTCTTTTTGCTCTCTTCTATCCCTTTTTGCATATTTTTTACAAATCTGCTACCAACCGGCATAACCACACTCATCAAAAGAGCGATAAGCCCCATCACTACCAAAAGCTCTATCAAAGTAAACGCCCTTCTCACCGCAACCCTTACATCGCTATATCGTTTATAGAAATAACCGCAAGCATAATGGAAACTACGATTATTGCGATAAAAAGCCCCATAAAAACTACAATTACGGGCTCAAGCAACGATAGAACCTTTTTGGTCTTGATTTTAAAGTTTTGCAAAAATCTCTGAGAGAGAGACAATGAAACTTCCCCCATCGTCGCACTCGTCTCCCCCACGCTCATCATCGAAACGACATTCGGAGGAATGATAGAAGTGGCGGCAAAAACCTCACTAAGCCTTCTACCTTTCTTAAGCTCCGAAAGCCCCTCCACAAAAATAGACTTTAGCTCATCTATCGAAAAAAGAGAGATGCTTTGCTTCAAAGCCTTATCTATCTCCACTCCTCCCTTTATCATCATCCCCATCGAATTAAACGCTCTTGACAATTCAAGCTCTATGATCATCTCTTTTAAATAAGGGATTTTATACAAAAACTTGGTAAAATTGATA
Source organism: Campylobacterota bacterium (assembly GCA_013154075.1). Lineage (GTDB taxonomy): Bacteria > Campylobacterota > Campylobacteria > Campylobacterales > JAADDG01 > JAADDG01. The sequence continues at coordinate 3,291 of JAADDG010000194.1, forward strand.
TCGGAAAATTTAAAATACAAAAATATCCCAACTACAACTAAAGACAAACCTCCCAAAATCAAAAAGAGATTCTCATTGACAAAAAGCCCCGTTTTTAAAACAAGCTGAGAGATATAGGGGATCTTATCCATCTCGTCAGCCGAAAACATCTCGGTAAATTTGGGCACCACCACAATAAAAACAAAAAACACCATCAACACACTCATACCTATCAAAAATAGAGGATATGAGAGAGCCTGTTTCACTTCCGAAGCGGTGGTAAGCTTGAAATCTATAAACTCTTTTAAGGTATTTAGAGAATAGGCTACATTACCTATCTCCTCTCCGCTTGATAGTATGCTTATATAAAGAGGGCTGATTTTGTATCCCACCTCTTTGGAAGCCTCTTTTATGGCACTTGAGAGCTGAGAGCCCTTTTTCAGCTCTTCCAAAACGAAACTTAGAAATTTATAGGAGCTCTCTTTTGACGCACTTTTTATAAGAAGCTTTAAGGCGTCATCCACTTTCACTCCCGAATTTATCAAATAATAAAGCTCCTCTACGATAGAGGCGAAATCGTCATCTTTAAACTGCCCTTTTTTAAGCTTAACCTTCTTTTCTTTGTATGAAAGAAGCGTTAGACCTTGAGATTTGAGATATTTTTGAAAATCTTTAAAAGATCCGGCATATCGACCATTTATCTTTTTGCCGCTTAGAGTCAAAGCCTCATAGACAAATTCGCTCTTATTTTGCAACTCTAAGTACCTCATCCAGCGTAGTATCGCCGTTTAAATATTTCAAAATACCATCTTCAAAAAGCGTCGTATAGCCGAATTTCCCAAGATCTTCGATATTGTTATCCTTAGCAAACGCATCTTGAATCTCTTTGGTAAAAGGAGCCACCTCTACTATCGGAAGCCTTCCGATAAAGCCCGTATTATTGCATTTAGAACATCCTACCGGTTTGTGGGGATTTACTTTTATAAAGGGATGCTTTTTAATAATCTTATCTATCCCGTAAAGAAGTCTGATATCCTCATCTATCTCGTCTTTTGCTTTACAATAGGGACAAAGAGTTCTAACAAGCCTTTGAGCCATAATGCCGATAATGGAAGACTTTAGCAAGAAATACTCAACTCCCATATCGATAAGTCTATGAAGAGAACCCAAAGCGGAGTTGGTATGAAGGGTGGATAGCACAAGGTGTCCCGTCAAAGCTGCCTGTACTGCAATCTCGGCTGTCTCTTTATCTCTAATCTCACCTATCATTATGATATCGGGATCCTGTCTAAGAATCGATCTAAGAGCGTTTGCAAAAGTGAAATCTATTTCACTCTTTACCTGAATCTGACTTATACCGTTTAGCTCATACTCCACCGGATCCTCTACAGTGATAATTTTGGTATCTTCGGTATTTAAATCATTCAAAATGGAATAGAGAGTCGTCGTCTTACCGCTTCCCGTAGGTCCGGTTGTGAGGAAAATTCCATTCGGTTTTTTGATGATGGAGTGGATAATATTCAAAGAGTTTTCAAAAAAACCGAGTTTATCCAACGAATAACTAATATCCTGCTTTCCAAGAAGCCTTAAAACAAAACTCTCTCCAAAAGCGGTAGGAACGGAAGAAGCCCTTATATCTATAAGCTTTCCCGAAGTCTTTATCGAAATACGACCGTCTTGAGGGAGGCGGTTTTCGGAAATATTCATTTTAGAGATAAGCTTCAATCTCGCAATAACCGCCATTTTCATAGAAAGCGGCACCGTTTCGACTGTATGAAGCTTACCATCTATCCTAAATCTCACATGCATACCGTTTTTATAGGACTCTATATGAATATCGGACGCTCTCGATTCAACCGCTCGTGAGAAGATATTGTTTACAAACTTTATTACGGGAGCTTCTGAAGCAAGCTCTTTTAGTTTATCTATCTCATCTGCATTTATATACTCATACTCATCCTCTTCCTCTTCTTCCCAAACAGCCTTTAGTTTTCTTATCTCATCCGAATTTGCGAGATAGACTTCAAGCTTTTTACCGCTTAGGCTCTCTATATAAGAGAAGATATCCACTTTCAAAGGATCATTTACAGCAGCCTTTAAGACATCTCCATCCTCTTGGAAAATAAATACTTCGTTCTCTTTCAAAAATGAAGAAGAGAGATTTGAGGGAATAACTTTCTCAAACTCTTCGATCCCAAGATCGGATAAAAGAGGAATCGAAAGCTGGATGGAGAGAGCCTTTAGAAGCTGTCTTTCGACAATAACTCCGGTATTTATGAGAATAGTTCCGATTCTACCCCCGTAATCTTTTTGCAAAGAGAGAGCTTTTTGAATATCCTCCTCTTTACAAAAGCCTTCGGAGACTAAAATCTCTCCTATCTTTTTCTCTAATCCCAAATCGAGATATCCTTATTCTCTCCGCTTCCGCCCTCTTCTCCGTCGGCTCCGAGGGATTTTAGCTCATATTCATGCCCGTTATCTCCGGGTCTTTTATAAACATACGGATTTCCCCACGGATCGGCTTCAACTTTTTTAGGAAGGTATGGGCCGTTAAAACCTTTGATATTTGCTTTTTTAGCCCAAAGAATCTTTAGTCCCTCTTCCGTCGTAGGATATCTTCCGGTATCGAGATGAAAACTATCGAGTGCGGAAGAGAAAAGCTCAAGCTGAGCTCTTGCCGTTTTGGCTTTTGCGCTTTTTAGCTGTCCGAAAAATTTGGGACCTACAAGTGAGGCCAAAAGTCCGATAATGGCGATAACCACAAGCAACTCTATCAAAGTAAACGCTTTTCTTTTTCTATTCATTAATTCTCCTAATAAAATCTCATATCAAATTTAAAAATTAATTTTACCATAAAATTGTAAACGGATTTATAATAAGCCATATTTAAAAACACTTTCTTTAATTAGCTTATATTATGCAACTCTCATTCACAAATGCTTCGCACATTTCGTGACGATTTGAAAAATCTAAAAATCGCAAACGGCAAAGCCGCCCTTCGGGTTTAGTACGATTTTTTAACGATTTTTCAAATCTTGCTCTCGCAATGCTCATTCGAGTTTGCATAATATAAGCTTCTATTCTATTTTACCACGTCCTTTATTATAAAACATCCGCAAAATGGGGTCTAAGTTTTCTAAAGATTATAGCTCCGCCCGCAAAAACACTCAAAGCGATAATCCAAAAATAGAGCGTCAAATACGGATGCTGCCAAAACCAAACTTTATGGATAAAAGTATCTCTATACCCTTCTACTATATAATACATTGGATTTAATTTCAAGAAAAATTGATACTCTTTAGGAACAATATCTATCGACCAAAAGATAGGCGTCATCCAAAAGCCAAACTGCAAAAGCATCGTAACGATCTCTCCCATATCTTTAAAAAAGATTATCAAAGAAG